>JAOAPT010000088.1 GCA_025463045.1 Candidatus Solibacter sp. | reverse complement strand
TTGTACTTCTTGAACATGCGCGCGATTGAGGCGACGGGCATCATGTAAGTCACGCCGCGAGGGGTCTGGAGCATGACGGCGTTGACGGTCCAGCGGTTGCCCTGGAAATCGGCGGCGGTGGCGATCTTCACACGGGCGCCGTGGCGCTGATAAATGTTGAGCGACTTGGCGTGATAGACGGCGGAGAGCCACTCGTAGAGGATGGGGTTTGCATTGTGCGGGCTGAGGCTCAGGTGGCCCTCCGTGATGGCGATGCCGGTCTTCGCGGACTGGGCGGCGATCGCGCCTTCGAGCTCGGTGACGCGCTGTTCGATGCGCGCGGTCATTTCGATGAGTTCCTGCCAGGCGCGCTCGGGCTCCTTCTGATAGCGGAGGCCCTTGAGCACGGTGTCGGGGCGCTTCGGCGACTGGCCCATCATGTGGATGGCGATGAGGTCGATGTGCTCGCCGGCGCGCTTGAGCATTTCGGGCGCCCAGAGGCCGTTGGCATCGCGATCGCCCCATCCGATCAGCTTGATGGAAGGGTCGCGCTGGCGCATGGCGCGGGCGAAGTCGATGGTGGCGGCGATGGCCTCGTCGCGCGTGAAACAGTTTCTGCCGTATGAGGTCTCGTTGCCGAGTTGCCAGAGCTTAAGATTATAGGGCTCGGGGGCGCCGTTCTGCTTGCGCTCTCTGTTGTCGGGATCGTTCGCATAGGAGACCCAATCGGCGGCTTCCCTGGCGTCGCCCGTGCGATTGCCTTCGGGCATGGTGCGGAAGCGCTTCTCCCCATCGCTCGCGAAGTTGACGCAGTAGAAGGGCTCGGCGCCGACGCGGCGGCAGAAGTCGACGAACTCGTGCGTGCCGACGCGGTTCGTCTCCTTGCCACTCCAGAAATAGTTGCGCATGGAAGGGCGCTTGGTGGCGGGCCCGATTCCTTCGCGCCACTTGTAGTGGCGGCTGAAGAGGCCGCCGAAGCGCATGGCTCCGGGCGCGAGGTCTTTCACGGTGTCGACGAAATCCTTGCGCCAATCGTCCGTGTCGTAATCCCAGGCGGCTTCGACGCTGCTGTCGGTGACGCCGAGGGGTTCCATGAACTGCATGTAGAGCCAGGGGGAAATCTCGAAGAGCGGCCGGGGATCCACCACGACGGTATTGGCATCGGCGGCACGAAGCGCGGTCTGCGCGGCGGCGGCCACTCCGGCGGTTTTGAGGAATTCTCTGCGAGGCAGCATAGCTAAGAATGGACTCTCCCTTGAATTAGCATGTCATCGGGCGGTCCCGGCGTCGAGCGGCCACGGCGAGGACGGGACGCTGTTGGCCCTGGGCGCGTTGAAGCGGATTTCGCAGGGGTCGGCCGTAGCCCTCGCAGTGCACCTGCATTATGTCATTCTGTTCCAGACGGATGCGTCACCGAAACTGAATGCATCGGCTCCGAAGAAGTGGACGTGGAGATCGCCCGGCCGCCGGTGCGCTTCGAATTTGAAGTGATGGAGCTCGAGATTCGCCAGCGTATGGGACATCGGGGCCTCGCCGGTCGCGATGGAGCGCGACCAAAGCGTGCTGCCCGCGCGCTCGATCGAAACTGTTCCTGTCACCGAGTCGAATTCGGCGTCGAGCACGAGTTCCGGTCCAATCGCGCAAGGGCGCAGCTTCGAAGCTGCCAGGTAGAGGTAATTCTTGCGCTCGAATTCGTGGTGCGAGAATTCATTGCCCTGCGTGAGGCCGATGCGGCGCGGCACGCCTTCGCGATCGATCACATAGACGCCGAAGATATCGGGTTCTTCGCCGCCGCTCTTCGGCAAACTCGGGAATTGTCAACGGCTGATTGCGCGCGCGGAGTCCGGTTCCGCTCCCCTTGTAGAACCACTCGGGCGGCACGCCGATCTCGCCGGCCGCCGGCTTTCCGGGCTCACCCCCCATCGGTACATTCGCATGCTGTCGGTCAGGTCTTCGGGCTTTTTCGTGCATTGCGTGACGATTCCTGGCGCGCGCCATGTGGGTCAGTCCCGTGCCGCGACGCGCCTGTGTACACGGCGTTGTAATCGAGTCGCTCGCCACCGTGCGCCCATTCGATGACAAGATGGTGATCCGCGGCGGCTACGGAATTTTCCACGAAGTGGAAAGCAGCGGCAACAGGGTAAATCACAATATGGTGCCGTATGCGTTGAGCGAAACCGTGTTCAACAACTTGCCAACCATGGCCAACTTTTTCGTCGGCCGTCCGATCGGCGGGGCGGCCGCGGCTCCCAGCCTGGCGGGCGGCTATCCCAATATGCCGATGGGCTACGATCAACACTGGAGCTTCGGCGTGCAGCGCCAGTTGCCGGCGAACTCGGTGTTGGGAGTGAACTACGTGGGAAATCGCGGCGTGAATCTCTACGAAGGCAATCCGATTAACGATCCGCTTCCCGGACCCGGAGCGATTCAGGCCAGGAGGCCGTATTCGATCTTCGGCGTCATCACTTACAACGGGCCGGATAACTCGACGATCTACCAATCGCTACAGGCCAAGTTCGAGAAGCGTTTGTCGGCGGGCCTGTGGTACCTGGTGTCCTACACGTGGTCGAAGAGCATCAACGTGGGGAACGCTCCGGCGGTCGGCAGCGATTGCGCCTACGAGCGTGCGGTTTCCTCCTTCGACATCCCGCAGAATCTGAGGGCGAGCGCCGGGTACGAATTGCCGGTGGGCAGGGGCAAGAGATTACTCTCGAACGCGAACCGGGTTGCGAATGGCGTGCTGGGCGGATGGCAATTGCGAGGGATCGTGGTGCTGCGCAGTGGGCGGCCGTTCACGCCGACCATCTCCCGCGATGTCGCCAACACAGGCATCGGCAGCCAGCGACCGAATCGCACGGGCTCTGGGAAATTGTCGAATCCGACGATCGCGCAGTGGTCCGACAAATCCGCGTTCGCGCTTCCGGCGAGTTTCACGTACGGGAATTCCGGCGCCAATATCGACACAGCGTCGGGCGGCGTGGTCACCTCCACAATCAGCGCGCCGCGCAATATCCAATTCGGGTTGAAACTAATCTTCTAATGCGCCTCACTTGTATACTCCTACTGACTGCCGCCGCGGGCCTGGCACAGAACACCGTCTCGATTCGCGTCGATGCCGCGGCGCCTGCCGGTCCGTTAAAACCGGTATGGTCGTTCTTCGGCCACGACGAGCCGAACTATACCTACATGAAGGACGGACGGAAACTGCTGTCCGAGATCGCGGCGCTGAGTTCCGTCCCGGTGTACGTGCGCGTTCACAGCCTGCTGGTGACGGGCGATGGCGAAGCGGCGCTCAAGTGGGGATCGACCAACGCGTACACCGAGGACGCGAACGGCAAGCCGGTCTACAACTGGACGATCGTCGACCGGATTTTCGACACGTATATCGAGCGCAGGATGAAGCCGCTGGTGCAGATCGGCTTCATGCCGCAGGCCCTCTCGTCCCACCCGGAGCCGTATCGCCACCACTGGAAGCCGGGCGACAACTACAACGACATCTATACCGGCTGGGCGTATCCGCCGAAGGACTATGGCAAGTGGGCCGAACTGGTCTACCAGTGGGTGAAGCATTGCGAGCAGAAGTACGGGCGCCAAGAGGTGGAGAGCTGGCTTTGGGAAGTGTGGAACGAACCCAACATCGGCTATTGGAAGGGCACGCCGGAGGAGTATCACAAGCTGTACGACTACTCGGTGGATGCGGTGAAGCGCGCACTCCCGGCGGCGCGCGTCGGCGGCGCGGATTCCACCGGACCGGCGAATAATAACGCTGCAGCGTTCATGCGCGGGTTTCTCGAACATGCGGTCCGCGGCAAGAATTACGCCACCGGGAAGACCGGGGCGCCGCTGGATTTCATCAGCTTCCACGCGAAGGGCTCTCCGAAGTTTGTGGAAGGCCACGTCGTGATGGGGATCGAAAATCAGCTTCGCGATCTGGCTAAAGGCTTCGAAATCGTCGCGTCGTTTCCGGACTTGCGCGATCGCCCGATTATCATCGGAGAGTCCGACCCGGAAGGCTGCGCGGCCTGCGCGTCGCGCTTCTATCCGCAAAACGCCTATCGCAACGGCTTGATGTACGCGAGCTACACGGCCGCTGTGATGCCGCGTCACCTCGACCTGGCGGCGAAGTACGGAGTGAACTTGATGGGCGCTGTCACGTGGGCCTTCGAATTCGAGAATCAGCCGTACTTCGATGGCTTTCGCGACCTGGCGACTAACGGCGTGGATAAGCCCGTGCTCAACGTGTTCCGCATGCTCGGCATGATGACCGGAAATCGCGTCGCGGTGACCAGCGAGGGTGCGTCGACGCTCGACAGCATGGTCGCGGCGGGCGTCAAGCAACAGGCGGACGTGCATGCGATGGCGGCGGCGGATGCGCATTCCGCGACGGTGCTGGTTTCGAATTATCACGATTCGGACCGCTCCGGACCTGCCGCGACTGTGGACCTCACGATCACCGGCCTGCCGCATGGCCGCGTCCAGGTGGAACATTTTCGCGTCGACGACGACCACAGCAACGCGTACGAGGTCTGGAAGAAATTGGGCTCGCCGCAACAGCCGGCGCCGGAGCAGTACGCGCAACTGGAAGCCGCCGGGCAGCTACACCTGTTGGATTCGCCGCGGTGGGAATCCGCGCCCGATGGCCGGATCCACGTAGCGTTTCCGTTGCCGCTCCATGGAGTCTCGCTGATCAAACTTTCCTGGTAAATACGATGACCTTACGGAATACCCCGGCAGCCTGACACTCCTGTTGAACGTGCTGCCGGTACTGCTTTCGCAAAAATGCGGCGCCCCGCTAATGGAGCCGGTCGTTGCGCGAGGAAAGAATCCCCGCCTGGGGCGGCGTGGAATCAGACGCTGCACGGCGCTCGATTACCTCGGGCCCGAGCTTCGAGAACGGGACGATTCGCTCGACCAGATTCCGCCGCAGGACGAGTACGACATCACCAAGGGCTCCACATACCTCTACTTCGGCCGCAAGCCGCAGTTCACCTTTGGACACGTCTTCAGTTACACCACGTTCCGCTACAGCGAGCTGAAGATGACGCCTGCCGCCGTCGCAGCGAGTGGCACGGTGACGGTGAGTCTCGAGCTTCAAAATACCGGCGCGCGCTGAGGCGAAGAGGTGGTTCAACTCTGTGTCCACGAGCGTGAGGCCAGCGTCAAACGGCCGGCACGCGAGCTGCGCGGCTTTCAGCGGGTAGCGCTCAAAGCGAAAGAGAAGAAGGCGGTGACGTTCACTCTACCCGTAAGCGAGTTGGCGTTTTACGACGTGGTGGCGAAGAAGTTCGTAGTGAAGCCCGGAGCGTTCGACGTCATCATTGGGAGCTCGTCCGAGGACATTCGACTGAGGGACACTGCACAGGTCAAAGGTCGGGCAAAGTGGTCTCCCGAACGACCCGCGGAGTCAAATGTCGTTGACTAGTGGCTGGAACCAGGCGTTGGCCGTGTTGGCGATGATCGGCTCGTGTTCGTCGACGATTCCGGCAAGGCGAATTGTCTTCTCCGCGAAGATGAGCGTGTGACCGGATTCATACGGAAAGTAGGAGCTGTCGAGGAAGTGCAGCACTTCACCCGCGTGGATCTCCTGGCCGTCATAATCGCGGAAATCCTGACAGACCCGCACGACGAGCCCGGGGAAGAAATTCCACACGGAGAGTTCGCCAGCCGGCGCTGATTCGACGGGCGCGACGGGCTGGGGAATTGGTGGCTCGACGACGGGCGGCGGTGGGGGACTTACGATATTCTCGAGCGCGTATAGCTTCTGCTGAATGCGTTCGAAGGCTGCCATCCGATGGTCGTATGCGGCGCGGTCGGTCCAGACGGCGCCAGGCGGGATCAACAGGCGCTGCGCGTCGCGATACTGAGCGGTGGCGGTCTGCCGGTCGTCCGCGGCATCTCCCAGGCGCTCCGCGTGCTCCGCTTCTGTTAAATCGTGGTCGCTCATCGAAGAGCCTATAATAGCGGGTCATGAACCCGATGGTCAGAATCTGGCTGTTACTTGGCGCGATGGCCGGAATCTTGCTGGTCGGCCGGGCGATGTGGCCGCTGGTGACCGGCAATCTCGCCGCACGCAATTCGTGGACGCGCACCGAGGGCGAGGTTCGCGCGATGAGCGGCGCGGTGGAATTTGAGATCGGGAGCGAACCGTCGTCATATCGCGCATTCGCGCAAGTCGATCATACCTGGGGGTTGAGTCTCTTCAAGAAAGCGCCCCTGTTCATCGATCCGGCGGACCCGACGCGCGTCAAAACGGCAGGGCTTCTGCAGATGTGGCTCGCTCCCGCCGAGATGGCGGGCCTGCTGATTCTGCTGCTGGCGGCGGTCTGGCTGGCGGCGTCTCTGGGCACGGTCCCGAGTTCCGCTTCGACGCCCGGAAGCTGGCAGTTCGTCCCGTCGCCCGGTCCGCGGATCGACGGAATCCGGCTGTACTCACCGTCGCGGCAGTGGAAGATCGTGGTCGGCTGGTCGATGCTCGGGGTGGGGATGGTGGTGCTGGTCGCAATCGGCAAAGACAATCGTCAGGCGTCGCGGCTTGCGTACATGCTGTTGGGATCGGCATTCGCGATCGGGTTATGGATGTACGCCTGGCATACGAAGAGTCTGGAGCTATCGGCCAACGGGCAGGGTCTTCGGATGACCTCCGCGCTCGGCTGGCGCGACGTCCCGTGGGAGATGGTCCGCGGCGTCGAACTGCAGGAGATCTTCACTACCTATTACAACGGCAACATGCGTATGTGGGAGTTGCCCTTCCCCGGGTCGACGGCCCGGGTCTACTCTTTCAACGATCAGCGGGGCAGAACGCTGCTCAGCTTCAGCCCGGAATTGGCGCCGAAGGACGGTCTGAAGCAGTTGTTCGATTTGTGCGCGCAACGCACGGGTTCGAAATTGCAACATCGAACGATTAGGACTCCTTTCTAGGGCAGGCGCATATTATGGACCTCATGAGCCTCGCCGAATTCGAACTCCTCGATGCAGGCGTTGATGAAGTCGAGTTGCTCAGAGGGCGGCTGATCCGCTTCCCACCTCTGGAACGCAGGCACATGGAAATCTGCATGCGACTCTTCCTGATGCTACACGCTGCCCTCGAAAGCTGGAAGCGTGGCAACCCGGATGCGCGCATTGGTGAAGTGGCGATCGAAATGGGGTATCTGGTGTCCAGGGCTCCCGGATCCTGGCTTCGTCCGGACGTGAGCCTGACTCATCCCGACCAGCCCGGCGAACGTTTCTACGAGGGCGCGCCATTAGTGGCCTTCGAAGTGGTTTCCGAGTACGATACCGCGTCGCGGCTGAACATGAAAGTCGCGGAGTATCTGGCGCACGGCACCGCCGAAGTCTGGGTGATCTACCCGGACGCGCGTCACGCCTGGGTGTATCGCGGCGCGGTCCCCGAGGCGACCCGGGAAACCGTGGCGATCCACAGCGATCTCCTCCCGGGGACCGAGATTCCGCTGAACGAAATTCTGTAGCCAAGGTTTTAATCTATCAGGACCTCTTACTCCTGAATTCTGTTACCATATCCGTTAGCAGGGGGTGTGGTGTTTCTCATCACTCGTAAGAAACAATTCGGTCCGACGACCTTTTTATGGGACGTGAAAGCGCCCGATGTGGCGCGAGCGGCACGTCCCGGACATTTTGTCATGGCTCGTATCGATGAGCATGGCGAGCGCATCCCGCTGACCGTGGCCGATTTTAATGCGGACCGCGGTACGGTCACGGTGGTCATCCAGGCGGTGGGCAAGACGACCCATGAAATGATGGAGTTGGCGGCAGGCGATACGATCCTCGACTTCATCGGGCCGCTCGGGCTGCCGAGCCACATCCGTAAGCTCGAAGGCACCGTCGTCATGGTAGGCGGCGGGCTCGGGGTGGCGCCGATTTATCCGCAACTTCGCGGCTACAAGCAGGCGGGGAACCGGACGGTATCGATCATCGGATTCCGCAATAAGGACCTCGTGTTCTGGGAGGACCAGTTCCGCGAATGCAGCGATGAATTGATCATCACCACGGATGACGGCAGCTACGGGCGGCACGGGTTTGTCACCCACGCGCTGGCCGACGTCCTGGCCAACGAAAAGGTCAGCGAAGTCGTTGCCATCGGGCCGATCCCGATGATGAAGGCGTGCGCCGAAGTCACGCGCCCCTTCGGGATTCCGACTATCGTCAGCCTGAATTCCATCATGGTGGACGGCACGGGGATGTGCGGCTCGTGCCGCGTCACGGTAGGCGGGCAGATGAAGTTCGCGTGCGTGGACGGCGCGGATTTTGACGGCCACCTGGTCAATTTCGACGAGCTTAATCTGCGCCAGAGGCGTTTCGCCCGCGAAGAGAAGGAGGCGATGGAACGGTACCGCGGCGAATCGGCCGCGCTATCCAGCTTCCCCAAGGCCGCCGCGCCACCCACGCCGTGCCAGATCGCGGCGTACGAAATTCCCACGCCCGAGCCGATGACGCCGGCGCTGAAAATACCGAAAAACATCAAGACGATTCCGCCGGAGCGCGCGCCGATGCCGCACCAGCTGCCGCAGGTGCGCGTACACAACTTCGAGGAAGTCTCGCTCGGCCTCGATATGGAAGGCGCGTTCCACGAAGCGGAGCGCTGCCTGCGCTGCAAGAAGCCGCGATGCGTGCCGGGCTGCCCGGTGGAAATCGACATCCCGGGCTTCATCGCCGCGCTCGCCCGCAAGGACATTAAAGAGTCATACCTAATCCTCAAGGCGTCGAACGGCCTGCCGGCGGTTTGCGGGCGCGTTTGTCCGCAGGAGTCGCAGTGCGAGGCCACGTGCGTGGTCGGGCTGAAGTTCAAGCCGGTCGCCATCGGGCGGCTGGAGCGCTTCGTGGCGGACGCCGCGATGGGGCGCGGCTGGGACGCACCGCCGGCGGTCGCAACGTCTGGACAGAAGAAGGCGGCGATCATCGGCAGCGGTCCCGCGGGACTGGCGTGCGCCGGCGATCTGGCGAGGAACGGCGTTGCGGTCACGATCTTTGAGGCCCTGCACGTGGCGGGCGGGGTGCTGAAGTACGGCATCCCCGAGTTCCGCCTGCCGGACACGATTATCGACGCCGAAATCGACAATCTGAAGAAGATGGGCGTCGAGATCCGGCTGGATACGATTATCGGCAAGCTGTTCACCATCCCGCAGTTGCTGGGAGAGATGGGCTACTCGTCGGCATTCGTCGGTACCGGCGCGGGATCGCCGAAGTTCGCCGGGATTCCGGGCGAGGCGTTCAACGGCGTGTTCTCGGCCAACGAGTTCCTGACGCGCGTCAACCTGATGCGCGGCAACCGGCAGCCGATCTACGATACGCCGGTCGGGATGGGCAAGCGCGTCGCCGTGGTCGGCGCGGGCAATACCGCGATGGATTCGGCGCGCGTGGCGATGCGCATGGGCGCGGAATCGGTCAGCGTGGTGTACCGCCGTTCGCGGCGCGAATCGCCGGCGCGGGCGGAAGAGCTGGAGCACGCGATCGAAGAGGGCATCCATTTCAACTGGCTGACGCTGCCGGTGGAGATCGTGGGCGATGCCAACGGCTGGGTCACCGGAATGCGGTGCCAGAAGATGGAACTCGGCGAACCGGACGCATCGGGACGCCGCAGTCCCGTGGCGGTCGAAGGGTCGGACTTCCTGATCGATGTCGATACCGTGATTTACGCGCTCGGCACGACGGCGAACCCGATCATCGCGCAGACCACCCCGGGGCTGGTCACCAACAAGTGGAATTACATCGTGACCGACGAGGCCACGGGGATGACGTCGATCCCGGGATTATTCGCGGGCGGCGACATCGTGACCGGCGCGGCGACCGTCATCCTGGCGATGGGTGCCGGGAAGCGGGCGGCTCGGGGAATGCTGGAATACATGGGCGGTCTGGCGCCGGAAATGCCCCAGGAATTGGCGGAAGCGAGGAGCGTGTAACATGCCATCGACCTGTCCGAAGTGCCGTGCGGTTCTGGAAGAAGATGAAATCTGCTGCGCCCAGATACGCTATACGTGGCGCTGCAAGAGCTGTTTCAAACTGACCTCTGGACTCGCCATGCCGTATGGAAAATGCTTCCTGTGCGGCGGCGATCTGGAGGTCATCCCGGATCGCAACCTGGGCGATTCGATGCAGTTCCGCGCCATTCGCGACGCCGTGCAATTCGAGCTCAACTCGTTCCACTTCTATAAGCTGGCACGCGATAGGGCGGTGACACCGGAGCAACTGGCCGTGCTCGAGCGCCTCTACGAGGCGGAACTCGATCACCTGCACGAACTGGAAGAGAAGTACCATGCGCACCTGGATCGCGAAGTCGTGGAGCTCTCCAAGGACGAGGAAAAGCTGCTCTCCAACTGGCTCTTCAAAGGGATTCAGGTGACGGCAACGTCGGGCGTGGCCGACCTGTACCAGATCGCGCTCGAAATGGAAAAACGAACCCGCGATCACTTCCAGAAGCTCGCGCGCGAACTTCCGGCGGGCCTCGAGAAGGATCTGTGCTCGGAGCTGGCGGCTGAAGAAGAGGAACACGTCGCCCTGCTGCAGGGCGAGTTAGATCAGCTCGCCTGAGCTTCGGAGTGGGTGTGAGACATCGAGTATGTCTCGCGTTTTCGGTATTCCCGGTTGGCCCAGTAGAGCGCGAGCCGGAGACTGCCCATCATTCGATCTTGACGCACGCGGCGGTTGCGGCGGTGCCTGAGATGTACGATCAGGGCCATGTCCGCTACTGCCACCAGCGCGAGCACCAGCGCATCGACGTTCATGCAGCGATTTAACCATGGATATAAGGGATGCACCAGGCCTCCCGGTAACGGGGCCGTCACAGGACTTTTGCGCGGATTCGGGAGACGCCGGATGCCTGGGATAGTACTTTTGGAACTGATTTCCGGAAGATTTTTCCAGGTGAAACTGAGAGCTCGGATGGTCTTGGAGCCGCGACCGGTCGCGGTCGTCCTCTTTGGCGACCACCGCTTCCTAACGGTCGCGGCTCGGATTGATTGGCTGAGCGGTTCTGTACGAAAGCTCCGGGCGCGTAGACGATGGAAGCAATGCCTCCTCACAAGCGGTGCGCGAGAGTTGGCGGCACGGAGGCAGATGTTAGACTTTCTGATGAATGCCTAAAGCGACCCACCTGGAGTGCAGCCTCTGTGCGACGAAGTTCGACGCGGGCGCTGCCGCCAACCTCTGCACGTGCGGAGGTCCTTTACTGGTCCGGTTCGACCTTGCCACGATCCGTCATCGATGGCTGCGGCGCGACGTGCCGAACGGTCCGGCGAACATGTGGCGGTACGCGCCGGTGCTGCCGCCGGCCGAAGCATCCGTAGTCAGCCTCGGTGAGGGGTGGACTCCGCTGCTCCGCACCAAACGGCTGGGTGCGCGAATCGGCTCCGACGCGCTCTGGGTCAAGGACGAGGGCTTGAATCCCACGGCGTCCTTCAAGGCGCGAGGACTCTCCTGCGCGGTCTCGATGTGCGTGGAACTCGGGATCAAGAAAGTCGCGATTCCGTCGGCGGGCAATGCGGCGAGCGCGATGGCGGCCTATGCGGCGGCGGCCGGAATCGAAGCTCACATCTTCATGCCGCGCGACGTTCCGCAATCGAATTACCTGGAATGCAAGGCGTATGGCGCGCACGTCACGTTGATCGACGGCCTGATCAGCGATTGCGGCCGGATGGTCGCGGAGCGGGGACCCAAAGAAGGCTGGTTCGACGTCTCCACGCTGAAAGAGCCCTATCGCATCGAGGGCAAAAAGACGATGGGGTATGAGGTGGCCGAGCAGATGGGTTGGGAACTGCCGGACGCGATTTTCTATCCGACCGGCGGCGGCGTCGGCATGATCGGGATGTGGAAGGCCTTCGACGAAATGGAGAAGCTCGGCTGGATCGGCGGGCGGCGTCCCAAGATGATCGCGGTGCAGGCGGAAGGCTGCCAGCCGGTGGTGCGCGCATTCAACGAGAACGCGCAGCGCAGCACGTTCTTCGACGGCGCGCACACGGTGGCCAGCGGGCTGCGCGTGCCGAAGCCGCTCGGCGATTTTCTGGTGCTGAATGCGGTGCGCGAGAGCGGCGGTACGGCGATCGCGATCAGCGACGACGATATGCTGAGGGCCGGCGTGCAGCTCGCGACGGACGAGGGGATTTTCGCCGCTCCGGAGGGCGCGGCCTGCGTGGTCGCGGCCCAGCGGTTGCTGGAATCCGGCTTCCTTAAGCCGACGGACCGGCTGGTACTCTACAACACGGGATCGGGATTGAAGTACCCCGAGGCGTACTCCACGCGTTTCCCGCGCACCGCGGCGAGCGAGCAGGACAAACTCGGCGGCTTGATTACCCCGCGATGAAATCCCGCTGTAAGGTCTGCGCGCTCTACGCGATCCTCGCGGCGCTGCTTGGCCTGGCATGGCAGACGACCCTGGTGCACACGCTATACGGGGGCAATTGGACTGCGCTGTTCTACCATGGCGACCAGGGTGGTGGATTGCCGAACGAACCGGCCTTTGCGAATACGTACGTGTTTCCCAACGATTTCGGTTTTGACGGCCAATACTACCGGATCATCGCCCACGACCCGTTTCGCAAGAGCGACTCCTTCCGTTACATTGAAAGTCCCACGATGCGGTACCGCCGCATCCTGATCCCGGTGGTTGCCTACGCGCTGGCGCTTGGCAGGCAGCCATACATCGATGCGGGATTCATCGCCGCCATCCTGCTCTTTCATGCGCTCGGCGTTTTCTGGCTCGGGCGATATGCGGTTCTGTTCGGCCGCAGTCCGGCATGGGGGTGGGCATTTCTGCTGGTCCCGGGATCGCTCGCGGGGCTGGAACGAGGGGCGATCGACGCGCCGCTGGCGGCGCTCACCATCGGCTTTGCCCTCTATCTCAACGAGGGGGCGCGGTGTCGCCTGTTCCTGGTGCTCGTGCTGGCAGGCCTGTGCCGGGAAACGGGAATTTATCTCATCGTGGCCTGCGCCGCATCGGCACTCCTGAAAAGGAACTGGCCGAGGCTGGCGATCAGTTTCGCGAGCGTGCTGCCCGCGCTCGCCTGGTACGCGTATATCCACTTCACGACTCCGGCGGACCCGAGTGCGAACCTGCTGCGGATGGCACTCACCGATCTTGCCAGCAACCTGCTTCACCACAATCTCAGCTACGTGAAATCGGGAGTGATTTTCCTTGAGCTCACGTATTATGTGTCGGTCGCCGGGGTAATACTCGCCTGGTTCATGTCGATCGAGTTCTTCTTCGAGGACTGGACACGCGCCGAGGCGATCGCCGCGCTGGCATTCACGCTGACCGGAATTCTGCTGCAGCCCGCCGGGCTGTGGGTGCAGCCTTATCACTTCGGCCGGGTGCTCGCTCCCTTGCTGGTGCTTCTGGCGCTCGAATTTTTCCGTACCGGGAATTGGCGCAGGGCGATCCCGGCGTGCATAGTGACCCCAGCGCTTCTCCAGGTTTCGCTGGCCAGCGCGCTACGGGTGGTCAAGCACCTGCGCGCCTAACGAGTATGCGATAGCCCTCGTGGTTGTAGACTTCTTGAAAGTCCGTGTCCAGCGCACGCTTGACGAACGCGTGAATCTCCGGAGAGGTCTCTTCGAGCGCCTGAATTCGATCCTCCCAGGCCGGGTCGATGACGACGATTTCAGGCTTTTTGCCGGTGTTGTAGCCGAGCCGGATGTCGTCGAGAATCTTCCATTCCGGGCTTAGTCCGAAGATGAATTCGGCGCCGCCCATGATGAAGGCCTGTGGGCCGGCGTGCTCGCGGAGATATGCGACAGCGGGATCGTAGGTCGACTGGCGGGGATGACGCGAATCGGCGATCACGGTACGGCTTACCTGGAGCAGGCAAAATACGGCGAGTGCAGCGGCGAGGACGATTCGTCTGCGGGGGAATTTCGACCAGAACCAGCCGGCCGCCGCCACCATGAGGACCGTGAAGAGCGGTGTCGCGTAGATCAGGTAGAACGGAGTCTTGAGCCCTTCCAGTTCCGTCAGGAAGAAGACCACGATCGCTGTCCAGATCAGCAGCAGGCGGTAGCCGCGATGCGCTCGGATGGCGGGTATCGCCAGGCACGCGCCGATTCCCGCGGCGAAGAAGAGTAAGGGAATCACGTTAATCCGCCCCGCCAGCGAGGACCACGATGCCATGCCGTAATTGGCCAGATAGCGGCGGGAAATCTCCTCCCGAAGCGCCAGGAGGGGCGTGGTGATGGTCGGTCCGCGTCCGCCCGCGTTGCCTAGGAATTGGGTGGAGAAATCGCCCGGGCTCTGCAGGATGTAGAGCGACCATGCGGCTGCGATCGCCAGATAAGGCACCGCCGCGATCGCGATTGAGCCGATCCGGATGCGCTCGCGGTCGAAATAGAGCGTCGTGCAGGCCAGCATCGCGACCAGCATGATTCCATTCGGGTGGGTAAACAGCGAGAGCGCGGCGAGGGTCTGACTGACCGCGACTGCGCGGTCCAGGCTGCGCTCGCGGAGGAGGAGATAGCTCGCGATTCCGCTCCAGCCCAGGGCCGCCGCCATGACGTCCATTCGTCCATCGGCTGCCTGCGCGAGGAAGTGGAAGTCGATCGCAATCAGTCCCACGCCGGCGAGCGCGAACCATCGTTGGCCGGTTAGCTTCCAGAGAATCGCGCCGCAGGCGGCGAGCGCAACCACACCCCACAGCAGGGAGAGCAGCCGCATCGGCAGGATGCCGAAGCCGAAGGCGCGGAATGCCGCGGCGTTGAACAGCAGATTCAGCGGCAAAACCCAATACGTGTGCCGGTCGATCCCGGTAAGTTTGACGGTCTTCCAGGTGCTGCTGGCCGGATCCAGAACGGTGGTTCCCAGGAAGCCGTGGAAGGCAAGATTGTACGCGGGGCTGGCGAACCATGCCTCGTCGCACCAGGGAGCCTTGGTCAAGACGTTGGTAAGGCCCAAGCCGAGGTAGATAGCCAGGATCAGGCCTGCCAAGGCCAGATTACGGGGATTACGCACGTGGGGACTCGGCCATGAACTGCCTCACTATACCAAGGCTGCGGAAAGGTCGGCAATCCGGCCAAAAGGGAGGAAAGTGTGAGTCTAAGGGCTATTTCGAATTAACTTAAGGTATTAAATGCCGGTTCTAGTACCGCCCTTCGAGCATTTTCCAATCGAAGAATGATACTGAAATCGACTTTCGTTTCCAATGCAAGATGATACTGAAAAGGCAGCGGCGGATGAGCGGCTAACGGCCTTTCTCCTGTCTTTCGGGCGGAACGCCCGAAGGGTTGATTTTGCTGTCCGGAGGAGGGAGTCGCAGTCGTCGTCGCGAGCTTCGCGGGGGAGAGAGGAAAACCGCTGTTTGGTTTTCCTCTCTCCCCCGCGGGGCGAGGCCTGGCGGTGGGAATGTGGGAATCTCGCTGCTCTTGCGAGATTCCCAAGGGGCGGTGGGAAGAGGGGGAAACCGGTTCGTGGTTTTCCACGCTTTCCACCGCCCCGTCATTTCCACGGCCTTCTTGCGGCGCCTTCATAGAAACCGCGGCGGCACCAGTGATTCCGTTTTGCAGTCGCGCAGTAATCTTGCTTTGGCGGTCGTCA
>JAOAPT010000062.1 GCA_025463045.1 Candidatus Solibacter sp. | reverse complement strand
CCGTAGGCCGAATCACCACCGGTTGACCGCTCCCTGCTTCCAGGCGGACGGCTTGACGGTGCATCACGCAATCCGGCGTGAAGTTGCCGCGCACGGAGGAGCGGCGCACTTCGAGCAGGAGTTCGGTCGGCTCCGCGGCATCGACGATGAACGTCGCGGCGGGAAGCGCGCCTGCGGCGGCCGGCAGCAGCATCGCCCGCGATACATCGAGTGGGACGACAGCGGCGCTCGGCGGAAATTCGCGAAGAAGATATCGGCTGGACGAGGAGACGGTAGCATCCCCAGCATCGAGAGCAACGTTCGGAATGTACTGGCCGGTCCCAATCAGGCGCTGTTGGAGTTCCTGCATCCGTTCGGGCTGCATTAGGTCACGGGGCAGCAACTTGTGTTCGTGGCAAAGTACGGCTGCCATGCCGGTTGCCTGCGCCGTGTGGCCGCAGGTCGCCATCACGCGTGTCGAGCCAAAAGCAACGTGGGAGACGCTGATGATGCGCCCTGCCAGGAACAGATTTTCAATGTTGCGGCTGTAGAGGCAGCGGTAGGGAATCTGGTAAACACCTTTGGAGTGCCACTGAGTGCAGGGGGAAAGCTCACTGTACACGCCATCGGCGGGGTGAAGATCCATCGCCCACCCGCCGAACGAAACCGCGTCGTCGTGAAGCCGCTGCTCCACCAGGTCGCGTTGATGCAGCATGTAGTCGCCTTCGAAACGCCGGCTTTCACGCTTACCCGGAATCGTGCCCACCCATTCCAGCGTGAGCGTCTCCGCCTCCGGAAAGTTCCCGGAGTTCTTGATGTAATCCCAAACGCCGTAAGCGACCTTCCAAAGCTCCCACTTGATCTCTTCGGTGTCGTGAACCGTATCCAGGCGTCCACCGTACTCGAACCACCAGAAGCGGCAGCCGGAGTCCGACGAACGAACGTCGCGATAGCGCGGGATTTGGGTGATATCCTTCAGCGCGTACTCCGGCGCCACAAAGCGCACGGGACGCCCGGTGTCTTTGGTATAGAAGTAGAGCGAGTGACCCAGCAGTTCGCCATAGCTCTCGTCCGGCGCAAAACCCTCTTCGAACTCGCCGCGGCTTTCGGCGCCCATGCGGAAAGCGGCGCCCGAGAGGAACGCGAGAATTCCGTCGCCCGAGGCATCGCAGAACAGCGGGGCTTCGATCCGATAGCGAGTTTGATTCTGAGGGCAGAACGCGGTCACGGCGCCGAGGCTCGAATCGCCGGATTTCTCTACTCCATCTAGGGCGGTATTCAGCAGCAGCGTGATGTTCGCTTCCGTGCGCACTTTTTCCAGCAGGATGGTATCGAGAATCAGCGGATTGCCTTCGGGATTTCGGTAGAGGTTCTCCACCAGGATCTCGTCGACCAGGCCGCCTTCGCGGGCCCAGCGGTTGTTGTTGCCCATGTGCGACGTGGCGCCGAGCATCCAGAGACGAACCTCGCTTGACGCGTTGCCGCCCAGCACGGGACGGTCCTGCACCAGCACTACCCGGAGCCCGGCCCGTGCCGCGGTAACGGCGGCGCAGGTGCCGGCGATCCCTCCGCCGCCGACGACCAGGTCCGTTTGCAGAGGTACGGTCTTGAGAGTTCTGACGCCCGCTGAGGAAGGATGTTGAATCATGGCCCGAATCCGTTGCTCGTGATCTGGTGGTGCTCGCGGTTCAATTGAGGGGCGCGCGGCTCTATGGCGAGCCGCGCGCCGGAATCGCTCAGAAGGTCAACTTCGCTCCGAGCTGGATACTGCGGGAGTCGCGCGCGGAAGAGATCGTGCCGAACGTGCTGCTGACATTCTTGCCGTCGGCCCCCGGAGAGAAGCCTCCGTTGGCAAAGCCCAGGTTCACGTGATTCAGCGCATTGAAAGATTCGGCGCGAATCTGAAGGCGGGTTCTCTCGGCAAGCGCGATATTCTTCACCAGCGAAAGATCGACATTGACCACGCCCGGATTGCGAACGTCCGGAAGCACGCGCCCCAGATTTCCGTACGTGTAGTTGGGCGGATTCACGAACACGGAAGTATCGAACCACTTGGCGATTGTCCGGTTGTCCAAATGCGCGCTCTGTCCGGTGGAGTTCGGACGGTTCGCGAGGAAGTTGCTCGCGCCCGTGACCACTACGGGCACTCCACCCTGGAACAGCGTGACGGAATCCACCTGCCAGCCGCCGGCGATGATGTTGAGCACCGGGTTGTTGATATTGAGGCGCCGGCCTTTGCCGATCGGCAGTTCGTACACGCCGCTCAGTACCAGCCGCTGCGCCACGTCCGTCGGGTCAAGCGAACGTTCGGCGCGCCGGTCATAGAGCCCCTTCTGGTAGCCTACCGTCGCAACCTGCTCGACGTTGCCGAAGCCGATAGGAGAGGCTATGCTGTCGCTGATCAGCTTGGCATTCGTGTACGAGGCCAGGAACGTCAGGCCGTTGCTGAACCGCTTCTCTACGCGCACCAATGCGGCGTGGTAGATGGAGTTGCCCAAGTGCGGATTGCGAACCGAGACGCTGGTGTAATAAGGATAAGCCGCCAGCGATTGCTGCAGCGTGATCGTGGCGGCGCCCAGCGAACCCGGAACGATTCCGGCGTAGGGGTTGGCCACAGGATTCTGCAAACTGGTGCCCAGCGTCTGATACTGCTGCGGGGTGAGTTGGTTCAGATCGTAACCGCCTGAGGGAAGATGCGTGCCATGGTTCCCAGAGTAAGCCAGTTCCAGCACCCATCTGCCCGGAAGCTGTGTCTGCACCGACAAATTCCACTGCTGCGACATGGGCGTTTTCTCGTTGGGCTGATCGTAGCTGACGCCCTGTCCCAGGAACGCGCTCGGCCCGAGCAGACTTCCCTGCGGCAGGATCGGAGCGGAGGGGAACCCATCTTTCAGTTGGAATGCCGTGAGGTTGGCGTTGTTGCCGGCAGAGTTGTAGGAAGTGGTGGTGGTGGAGAAGCCGTTGACGTTGCCGAAGTATTGCACCTGGAAAATGGCGGGATAGAAAATAGCATAGCCGCCGCGAACCACGGTGTGCCCGGTGCGGCTCAAATCGTAGGCAAAGCCGATGCGCGGCCCAAAATCGTTGGTGTCGGAATTCAATGCGGAACGCCCGAAGTCTTTGCCGGCGTAAACGGTCGTGCCCTTCAGTCCATTCAGCGGATTGATGGCCGTGGGGTTGAAGTTGCTCAACCCGTTATTGCGTTCGTACGGCGGCAGTTGGAAGTCATAGCGAAGCCCCATGCTTATCGCCAGCCGGCGGTTCACTCTCCACTCGTCCTGCACGAACCCGGCAAGCGCGTAGCCCTTTTCCGATTCGCCGATGTGGGTGCTGGCCGTCGCGCTGCTCACCGCGCCGAGCATGAAGGTGGCGTAGCTGCTGCCGGTGCCGCTCTGTGCCTGCGGATTGCCGGTTAGTCCAGCAGCGAACGAAAACGAGCCCGAGGGCTGCGACGTCTGGTAATTGTTGCCGTAGAGCAGGCGGGTTTCAAACCCGGCCTTGATGGAGTGATTGCCGCGCACGATAGTCATCGAATCCGTAAACTGCCAGGTCAGTGCGCCGCGGATTCCCACGGTCTGAGTCGGGAAACCGGTCAGGCCGTTGGAAAAATTCGGCATCGCCGTGGAGGGAACATTCGCCGGCAGTCCGAGTTTCTGCGGCCACCCGCCATTAAAGCTGTCCACCTGGAACGGGAAGTACTGGCGCGCGATGCCGACGCGGAACTCGTTGACCAGCGTGGGCGTGAAAATGTGGGTCTCCGAAACGATCGCATTACGGGTTTCGAAGCTGTCGTTGCGGGCGCGCACCACGGGGTCCGGCCACGGGGATTGCGCGCCATTGTCGTCATTGTGCCGGAAGTAGGTATAGCGCGCGAACATCGTGTCGTGGTCGGAGATATGGTGGTCCAACCGCGTCGTGTACTGCTGCATCGAACGTATGTTGCTGACGTCGCCCTGGTAGTTGTTCGAGTTGGTAAAGGTGCTGATCGGCGCCCGGTTGGGCAGCGGGTAGAACGCATTGACCGCCTTCGCCACTGGGTCGAGCTGGTTGGCGGGAATCATGTTCCTCGGAAAAATGTCGCGGATATAGCCGCTGCCATTCGGGTTCAAACGGGTTGTCGAAGGATCGTAAATCGGGATCAGCACGCCATTGACGTTGAAGTTCTGTGAGAAGTCTCCGGTGCGTTGGAGCACCGTCGGCACCGTCGTGATCGGCTGGCTCGACTTGCGGTAATTCCACTGCTCCCAGTTGCCGAAGAAGAAGGTCTTGTTCCGTCCGTCGTAAACCTTCGGGATCCGCACCGGCCCGCCGAGAGCCAGGCCGTATTGGTTGTAGCGGAACGGCGACACCGCAGGCGTAAACGTGTTGCGCGCATCGAACGCATCGTTGCGGACGAACTCGTAAAGCGATCCATGCAGCGCGTTCGTCCCGGATTTTGTCGCGACGTTGATGACGCCGCCGGCGGTAAGCCCGTACTCGGCCGACATGGATCCGGACTGCACTTTGAATTCCTGAACCGCATCGACAGCAAGGTCCGCATTCAGATCCGGATAGTAGCTTTGGATGGCCACCATCCCGTCTACCAGGAAATAGTTAACCGCCGTGGGACCGCCGTTGATCGAGAACGCACTCAGGTTCGTGCCGCGATCGGCGAACCCGCTCTGCGTTGGGCCGGCATTGGATTTGACGTTCGAGGCCAGCCCTACCAGCGCGAAAGCGCTGCGGCCGTTGATCGGCAGTTCCTCGACGCGCTTGTTCTCGATCACCTGGCCGACCGTCGCATCCTCGGTATTGATCAGCGCCGCCTCGGCGGTGACCTGGACCGACTCCGCCACGTTGCCGAGCGAGAGCGAGATGTCCACTTCCGCGCGTTGATCCACTTGCAGGGTGATGCCGGACCGGACCGTCTTCTTGAAGCCGGTCTTCTCAGCGCTGACCTGGTAATCGCCGACGATCAGCGGACTCGAGGTGTAGTACCCTTCGCCATTGGTTTGGGTGGTTACGGCAACGTTGGTTGCCAGATTGACGATAGAAACCTTTGCACCGGCCACCGAGGCCCCGGCCGGATCGGTTACGGTTCCGAGAATGGTGCCGCGGCCCTGTTGGGCGGCAAGGGGCAGGGCTGTGCAAAGTGCGATCGCAAGTACGAGTTTCGACATGGAATTCTCCTGAAGCGTCGAGCTGAGACGCCGAGTGCTTAATTAGAGGTAACTCTATTACAAACCGGGCGCGTCAGAGCTTTGCACTATGGCCGCATAGTCTAAAAGGACTACACGGCATCAATCCAGATGCACAAGTCCTTTTTGGATTGCGACCAGCACCGCCTGCGTGCGGTCCTCCACCGCAAGTTTGTCCAGGATGCGGCTCACGTGGATGCGCGTCGTGTTTTCGGCGATCTTTAACCGGCCGGCGATTTCGCGGTTGCTACAGCCGCGCGCCAACAGCCGCAGCACCTCCGCCTCCCGCTCCGTGAGGTTCGCGTCCGGCACCCGTGCGGCCAGCGTGGCCGCCACCGAGGGTGTCAGGTAGCGCTTGCCCAGAGAGACCGCTTGGATCGCGCGCACCAGTTCCTCACCGCTGGCATCTTTGGTGAGGTAAGACAGGGCGCCGGCGCGCAGGGCCCGGTGAATATCCTCGCTGCCTTCGTAATTGCTCAGCACCAGGATTTGCGCTCTTGGCTCGCGCTGCCGGATCGCGGCTATCGCCTCGACGCCCGACATATCCGGCAGTCGAAGGTCCATGATCGTGACATCCGGATGGCAACTGGCGTGGAGCTCGATTCCCGCGCCGGCCTTGTCGGTCTCACCCACCACCGTCATATCGGTGCGGGCGTCCACGATGCTGTGGAGCGCCAGGCGAAAGAAGAACTGGTCTTCCACGATCAGAATACGAATGGGCTCAGCCATGGTGTTCGTCCTGCGCGATCGGCATTGCTGCTTCCACAACCGTCCCGCTCCCCAACCGGCTCTCCAGGTGAAGTGTTCCGCCAAACCTACGGGCGCGTTCCGCCATCACGGTGAGACCGAAATGACCGCCGTTCAGTCCGTTCATACACTCGGGATCGAAGCCTTTGCCGTCGTCCTGGATCCTCACCTTTAACACATCGGTTGCGTATTCCACTTCGAGCCTCAGATGCTGTGGTTGGCCGTGCCTGATGGCATTAGCGAGCGCCTCCTGGCAGATACGTAAAAGATTGTGCTCCATCTCCCTGGGGGCCCTCACCGCTTCGCCGGAAATCGCAATTGTGCCTTCGATGGCCTTCCCGAAAGTAGCCTGCCGCAGAGCGCTGGACACCGCTTCCACCAGGCTTTCCGAGTCGGGCCGGTTGTCCCGCAAATCCCAGATGACGCGGCGCGCCTCCGCGCGGTAATGATGGACCATCTTCCGGGTCATTTCGAGAACTTCCT
This sequence comes from Candidatus Solibacter sp., assembly GCA_025463045.1. Taxonomy (GTDB): domain Bacteria; phylum Acidobacteriota; class Terriglobia; order Bryobacterales; family Bryobacteraceae; genus Solibacter. The sequence goes on along the minus strand of JAOAPT010000062.1, from coordinate 30,260 downwards.
GCGTTGGGCCTGACTGGTCGCCGAGCCGGAACATCGCAGCGTCCAACTGCAACGAGATCGCGGAGAATCCCGCGACCAGCGTATCGTGCCATTCCCGCCCGATCCGGTTTCGCTCCGCGATGACCGCCGCATAGCGTTGGCGAATGATGTGCACCCGCCAGCGGAAGACTGCCGTCACCGCAGCGGCGGTTGCCAGGGCAAGCAACAGCACGAACCACCGCGTTTGAGAAAATTGCGGAAGTTGATGCACGAAGATCGCGGCAGGCGGCTCGCTCCACGCGCCGCCCGGCAGGCTCGCCGATACCAGAAACCGGTAGTCGCCGGGAGGAAGCCGGTTGTACCGGGCCGTGCGTGTTCCACTGTCGGGAATCCAGGCCTGGTCAAAGCCTTCCATCCGGTACCGGAAACGAATCTTCTCCGGGGCCCCGAAATGCAGGGCGGTGAAGCGGATCGCCAGATTGTGCGATCCGGATTGCAGGTTCAGTTCCGCGCGATTGGCGGGGGCTACTCCCTCCGACGAGGAGTCCTCAACGAATACCGGCGGAGGTGCCACGCTCGGTTCGCGCCGCGGCGGGATTTTCACGAATCCCTTGGTGGTCGGGAACCAGACGTTGCCCTCGCGATCAATCCCGCCGGCTGGCTGCGAGAGCCGGTGGCACTCGATGGTCCGCATGCCATCGTCGACTTCGTAGGTGGTGGGGTTCAAGTTTTCCAGCGCCCCGGCGAGGGCGTGTTCGATCCGGTCAAACGAGAGCCGCAGAATTCCTTTCGGCGAGCTGATCCACATCGAGCCCGCGTTGTCGTCGAGAGCGCGATATAGCGGATGTGACGGCAGCCCGTGGCGTGAATCCAGGATCCGGCTGCCCGAGGTCGTCAGTTGCCAGATGGCGCCTCCCAAAGTGCAAGCCCAGATCCGTTGCTTCGAATCCTTCGACAGGCTCGCAACCGAGTCGCGCGGAAGTTCGCGCGCAGGATGGAATACCGGTTGACCACCGGGCGGGACCCAGCCCGCGCCGCTGGTAGTTCCGACCCAGATATTGCCGCCGGCATCCTCCTCGAGAGAGGTGATCTCTTGCCCCCGCAGGAGATTTGTCCCTGGCGAGTCGGAGGGTTCGCCGGACGGAAAGACCAGCACTCCCTGGTCGGAAGTACCTACCCACAGCCGGCCGCGTGTGTCGAAAAGCAGCGCGGCAACGTGGCGATAAGGAGACTCGGGACCGGAAAAGTGCCGGTAAGTCTTGCCATCGAAGCGCGCCACCCCTTCCCAATTCCCAATCCAGGCGTTGCCCAGTGCATCGACTGCGAAGGCGCGCACCGTCAGAAACAGCGGAGCTACCGGCATCTTCTGGCTTTTGACCACACCGTGGCGCACATGGTAAAGCCCCCCGCGCCACGTTCCCAACCACAGGTCTCCTGCGCGATCCTGCACCACCGTGGAAGCGAAGTCACCACTCAGCCCTTCCGGAATCCCCAGCGGAACCATCGTCGGATTTTTCCAGCGGCAGAGACCTCCTCCTCGAACTCCGATCCAGAGATTGCCTTCGCGATCGGCATAGAGCGTCCGCACGAAATCGTCGGGCAGGCCCTCGCGCGAAGACCAGGACTCCACCCGGTTGCGGTGAACTCGATAGAGTCCCTTGCCCCATGTCCCTGCCCACAGATTGTCGTCAGCGTCCCGCAGAATGCTCACCACCGGACCGGGCACTCCGCTCCGCCGCACCAACCGCACCGCGTCGCCCGCATCCTCCGCTTCGAAAAGGCCTTCGGACGTTCCGACGTCGATGCCGCCCCCAGCCCTCGCGTGCACGGAGAGAATCTGGCCGTTGCCGGCAGTGGTGGCCGCCACGCGCACCAGCTTGTTCTCGCGGCAGCGATACAATCCATCGCTCACGATCCAGACCGCGCCCTGCGTGTCCATCGCGAGCACATTCCAGGCCGTGTCCGGAGGCCGCGCCAGTTGGCGGATCACTTCGAAACCGTTGGTAGTGCCGCGAATCACCCCGCTCCGCGTGCTCGCCCAAATGCGCCCGGCCGAGTCCTCGAGAATCGCAAACACCGAGGCGCCCTTCTCCACGCGAGTGATCACGCGGCCATTTCGCCACTGATACAGACCGCCATCGAACGTCCCCACCCAAAGGCTTCCGTCGCGCGCCGTGAGGATCGAGAGCACCCATCGTTTGGAAAGTTCGAGGCTCGCGTCGAGGTCGTACGGCAGGAAGCGGACGCCGTCAAAACGCGCCAGGCCTTCATCGGTACCGACCAGCAGGTATCCGTCGGGACCGGGCAGCACCGCCATCACGTAGTTATGCGGCAGCCCGTCTTCGACCTGCCAGTGCTTCTTTTGATACTGCGAGATGAGCAGGCCGGGATCGAGCGCGAGCGCGCACGTGACGGAGGCCGCGGCAACGCATAGCCAGCGCACGTGCCGCAGTACTGAGAGGACAGGCATGGAGATCTCACCTGTATTCTAGTCGCGTTCAGGCCGAAATCGTCGATGCCGTGTGGGGCCGCCAGTGTGGCGGCAAGGAGACCGGTGAGTTAGGATGTTCGCGCCCGCGATGCCCTTTCAGTGCCCTATCGCCGTCCCTACGACTGTGAGAAGTTGGTCAAAGGTGCATGGCTTTCGCATCGCTCGAAGGTGCCCTGATGATTAGCCGCCTGCAAAAGAACGACGATGCGCTGCGGCGTGTCCAATCCCACCTGAACCGATATCTCGATAACGAGGTGGCCGCGTCGTGAGGAGGGAGACGGAGCGCTTGCATCTGGACGATCTCCACGTCGGCCTGCGATTCACGTGAGGTAACTATCCGATGGAAGAGCCCGGATCAGAGGCGTTCGCCGCCGAGCTTGATCCACAGGCGTTCCACTTGACCGCAAAGCCGATCTTCTTCATTGCACCTCGCCTGCAAGCTTTGTCACACCAATTAACGAGGAGCAGGAGCACAGCGGCGATTGCGTATAATACAACAGATGGGAATGTCTAAGAATGGCGTAAGCCAGGAGACTCCGCCGATTCAGAGCTTGGATCGCGGGTTGGTTATTCTGGAGGCGGTCGCCAATTCGAGCAGTCCGGTTTCCCTTTCAGACCTTACCGGCGTGCTGGGGATCGACCGCAGCAGCGTTTATCGCCTGGCCAACACCTTGAAGCGGCGCGGATTCCTCGCCTATCCGGCAGGCCGCAAGGACTACATCCTCGGGCCTACGCTGTGGCGCCTCTCGCATCACTATGACTGGGGCACGATGCTGATTCGCGTTTCCCGCGAACAGTTGAAGCAGTTGGCCAGCCTGACGAACGAGACCGCACACCTGGCAGTGCGGGAGGGAAAACAGGCGCTCTTCATCGACCACGCCACGGCCAATCACGTGATCGCGGTATCCGGTCAGACCGGCGAATCGGTGCCTCTGTACTGCACGGCGCACGGCAAGGCATTGTTGACGGACCTTGGGCAGCCGGAACTCGTGGCACTGTTCGGGAACGGGCCGTTGCGCGCCTATACCAAGCAGACCATCGTAACCATCCCCCAACTGGCAAGAGCGTGCGCGCAGATTCGGGCGCAGGGTTATTCCTCCGACGACGGCGAGATGCAAGAGGGAGTGCGTTGCGTCGCCGCGCCGATTCGGGCGGAGAACGGAGTGGTGGTCGGATCAATCGGCATTTCCGCTCCGGCGATTCGCTTTCCTAAAGACCGGTATCCGATCTGCGCCGAACAGGTGCGCACGGTAGCGGATGAAATCTCGGCGCGGCTCCGCGTGCAGGACGTGTAAGCGTTACGACTGCGCGTGCTGGGGAGCGGGCATCAGACCCTGCTGGACTCTCCAGGCGATCGACTCCTGCACGGCGGCGAGTGAACTGTAGCGCGGCTGATAGCCGAGAAGCGTCCGTGCCTTGGCGATGCTGCAGTTCGGCGAACGCGCGATGTGATCCCAGGTCACGCGGGCGTCGTTTTCCGAGGCGTGCGCCCGCCACTCTTCCCAGGGCAGAAATCGCAACACGGGCTTGCGTCCGAACCAGGCGGCCATTCGTTCCGCATAGCCTCTCAAAGTGAGCGCGGCGGGGGAGACCACGTGAAAACTTTCGCCGGCGATATTGCCGGCGGCGGTCACCGCCAGTGAGAAGGCGGCGGCGACATCCGATGCATGCACGTGATGCAGGGTCTCCATGCCGAGATTTGGTAGCAGAAGTTCGTGCCCGCGGGCGAGATCGGCGAAGACCTCCGGGTTGAAGTTGGCCGCCGGACTAATGGGAATCCAACCTGGGCCCACGAGGTGGCCGGGGTGCAGCACGGCGGCCGGGAAGGCGGAGGTGCGGAATTCCTCATGCAGATACTGCTCGATGGCGAGTTTCCGGCAGCCATAGTCGCCGAATGGATCGCGCGGCGCGTCCTCGGTGGTGGGCACCTGCACGCTGTGGCCGTGGACCCAGATGGTGCCGCAATGGAGGAAGCGATGCACACGCCCGCGAAGGGCATCGACAATCTGCCGGGCGCTCGCGAGCGTGTAGCATGTGAGATCGATCACGCAGTCCGCTTCGAGAGCGGCGATACTGGTGCCGAACTCGCCCCGCGTTTCAGCGAAGGAACGATCGATAACGACGCGTTCGATGCGGCTCCACGCGGGATCCGGCTGATAGGGCTGACGCAGACCACGGGAGACACAGAGCACCGTATGTTCGCCTTCCACCAGCATTGGGGAGAGGTACGATCCGATGTGGCCGCTGCCACCGATGACGACGACTCGCATATCTCCATGATGCGCGACTTTGGTCTTGCGCAACAAGGATTGCGTATTCTACAATGCACCCAGCATGACTTTGACGATCGATCGACGCCATTTTCTGGCCACTGCTGGGTTCGCTTTGGGCACTGCCGTCCGCGGAATCGCACAGTCCCGGCGCAAACTCAAAATCGGCCACACAGGCATTACTTGGGGCTTCAAACCGGAGGATGCGGCGGTCGCGATACGCGACGTGGGCTCGCTGGGGTATTCGGGATATGAAACTTTTGGAGAGGTGCTGGAGGCTTGGGAACCGAAGGGCGGACTGAAGGCAGCGCTCGACGAGAGCCATCTTCCGCTGATCTCGGCGTACTGCAATGTGAATCTCACTGACCCGACGAAGCGCGGCGCCGAAATCGCGCGGGCCGTGCTGTGGGCGAAGTTGATCCAGAAGGCAGGCGGCGTCACGGCGGTGATCGGGCCGAACGGAGTCAAGCGGGCATCTTACGATTTCGCGGCAAGCAAGGGCGATATTGTGGCGGCGCTGAATGAGATCTGCAAGGCCGTGTCGGAGGCGGGGATCGTGCCGGCTTTGCACCAGCACACCGGCACCTGCATTGAGAGTCGCGACGAGGTCTACTCGGTTCTGGAAGCGGTGGACACGCGCTATGTGAAGTTCGGGCCGGACGTGGGCCAGTTGGCGAAGGGCGGGGTGGATCCGGTGAAGGTCGTGAAGGATTTCCTGCCGATCATCCGCCACGTTCATTTAAAGGATTGGAATGGCGGTACGCACTGGGCCGAATATTGTCCCCTGGGAGAGGGAAAGGTGAACCTGCCGGCGGTCCTGGACCTGCTGGAACAGGCGCCGGAGATGAAGATCATCATGGTGGAATTGGACCCGAGCCGCAATCCTCCGCACACGCCTTTAGAGACGGCCGCCATCAGCAAAGATTTCCTGAAGAAGCAAGGCTACTCGTTCCGATCGTAGAGAGGCGGCCCGGTGGACAACCCCATCCTGGATTTTGGAGTGGACCCCGCAGCCGTCTGCTACGTGGGCAGTGGTCTGCAGCGGCCCGAGTGCATTCTGGCGGAGCCCGACGGTGTGCTCTGGGCGGCGGATGCACGCGGCGGAGTGGCGAAGTTGGGCCCGAACGGAGAGCAGCGGATCATTACCCAGCAGCGTTCAGGGAGCTTCGCGGGCGCAAGCAGCGAGGCGTCCCGTTATCTGGAAGGCACCCTGCCGAACGGGCTCGCGTTCGCGCGAAACGGCGACATCCTGATCTCCAACTTCGGGACAGACTGCCTGGAAGTGATGACGCGCGACGGCGCCACGCGAGTTCTGGCCGACAGCATCGATGGTGAGGCAATCGGCAAAGTAAATTTCGTCCTGCGCGATTCGAAGGACAGGATCTGGATCACGATCTCCACGCGGGTAAAGAACTGGATGCACGCGCTGCGTACCGATCTCGCCGATGGCTACCTGGCGCGGTACGAAGACGGGAAGTTCCGCATCGTGGCGGATGGCTTCCGGTTCACCAACGAGATCCGCTTCGATGCGCGCGAAGAGTTTCTCTACGTCGTGGAGACCACCGGCGGCTGCATCACGCGGCTGCGGATCGACGAACGCGGAGAGCCGTCGGAGCGCGAGGTTTTCGGCCCCTCTCGGCTTGGTTCGGGCGCGTGGCCCGATGGAATCGCGTTCGATAGTTACGGCAATCTCTGGGGCACGCTGGTTTATTCGGACAAGTTGTTCGTGCTGACGCCGCAGGGCGATTTTCGGCTGCTGCTGGATGAAGGGGACCCCAAGCAGGTGGCTACGCTGGAGCAGGCATTCCTGAACAATCGCGTTACCGGGGACGTCCTGTTTCCGACCGGCCGTGGGATCGCGCCGTGGATGGCGAGCGTTACATTCGGAGGGCCGGATCTGCGGACCGTCTATATTGGATCTTTGAAGGGGCAACGAATCCCGTACTTCCGTTCGCCGGTGGCGGGGCTTCCCATGGTGCATTGGATGGAAGAACGATGAAACTGCAACGGGTCATAGGCGTCGCGATGTATGTCGCGACGTGTATCGGTACGGCCGCGGGAGCGCAGGACGATGGCAAAGCGCTCGTGGACCGCGCGTGCGGGAAGTGTCACGGGATGGCCTCCGTGTCGAGAGAGCGCAATACGCGGGGACGGTGGGCCGCGATCGTCGACGATATGATTGCGCGCGGCGCCGAGGTCAGCGATACGGAATTCGATAAGGTCGTCGATTACCTGACGACGAGGTTCGGACCGAGGACCAACGTGAACACCGCGTCTGCGGAGGACCTCGTCGGGGGCGCCGGCTTCTCCAGGGACGCTGCCGCTGCGATTGTTGCTTACCGCCAGAAGAACGGTCCCTTCAAGTCGCTGGAGGATCTCAAGAAGGTCCCGTCACTGGACGCCGGCGACGTGGAAAGCAAGAAGGACCGCCTGGATTTTAGCATCGCGAAATAGAGGTCACGCCCAAGACGCGCGCAGGACGTATTTCGTAACTCGATCGTAAATTCATTATTGACATCCTGCCTTTTGCTTGTTACTCTCCCCATCAAGAGTCTGTTGAACGCAATAGTCATTGCGGATTATGCAATGACTGCCGGGCACCACGTAGAGGGGTAAATACGGACTCGGGAGGTTTTGGATGTCTCGCAAACGCTTGTTCCGTGCAGCCGCGATGCTGCATTTGGTGCTTACCGGGCTGGCTTACAGCCAGATCCGATCGGCGACAATCACCGGTACCGTGAAGGACGGCACCGGCGCTGTTGTGTCGGGAGCCGATGTCTCGATTGCCAATCAGGAGACCAACATCAGCGCCACGATGAGCACGTCGGACTCGGGCCAGTTCGTCTTCCCGTACCTTCCCGCCGGCCAATACACAGTTACGATCAAAGTGCCCGGCTTCGTGACCTTCAAGGAGAACGGTCTAAGATTGGAAACGGCACAAACCGCGCGTGTGGACGCAACGCTGAAAATCAGCACGGTGGATTCGACGGTCGAAGTGCAGGCGCAAGCGCAGGCCATCCAGACGGAGAGCACAAGCGTCACCGGAGCATTGCAGGCGGAGGCGATCGACTCGATTCCGAACATCACGCAAAATCCGCTGTACTATGCGTTCCTGCAAAACGGCGTGCAGCCGAGGAATGCGGCGACGGCGACGACGGGCGACAATTCATTCGGGATCGGAGTGAACGGCCGGCGCCAGTTTTCGGCGGTGGGAATCAATGGCGGGCGCGCGTTTACCAACGACATACAACTCGACGGTCTGCCGGTGATGGGCGGCGGCTACAACGAGGCGGCGGTCATCCCCAATACGGAAGGACTGCAGGAAGTGCGGGTGATCAGCAACAATTTCAGTGCGGAATACGGGCGCGGGCAAGGCGTGATTTCGATGAGCACGAAATCCGGCACGAACAAGTATCACGGCCAGACGACCTATACGATTCGCAACGAGGCACTGAACGCGAACACGAATTCGAACAAGGCGAACGGCAATCCGCGAGGGCCGTTCAAATCGCATGAATGGGGCGGCGCGCTGACTGGACCGATTATCAAGAACCGCCTTTTCTTTTCGAGCAGCTACCACTACCTGATGTTCAACAAGGGCACGACCAATCTTTCCACGGTGCCGACGGAGCTGGAGCGCGTAGGCAACTTCAGCCAGACGATGATTCGCGAGACGACTGGGCTGCCGGTTCCCGCACAGGTCTTCAACCCGTACAGCGTCGTGCAGCAGGGAACAGATCTCTACCAGAGAGCTCCCTACCCGAACGCGATTGTGACCAACAACTCGCCGGCATTTGCGGCGGCGCAGTACATGTACAGCTTTTTCCCCAAGGCGAATCGTACTCCCGACGATGTTTACAACACGAATAACTACGCCTCGGCTACGGTGCAGAACGTGCGCCGGCAAAGCCTGAATACGCGCATCGACTACCGGTTGGGCAAACATTCGATTTATGGAAGCACGGGTTTCGGCTACGGCACCGTGCTGTCGCCGAGGGCCTTCGGCACGTCGCCGTTCAACGGAGCGCCGGCACTGACGAAAGATCGTAATCCTTACGGGCAGATCGGCGACACGATCGTGCTGAGTCCGACGCTGGTGCTGGATCTGCGGTACGGAGTCACGCGCATCAACACGCTGGCGTTCGCGGGCGACAAGAGCGGCTTCACCGATTACGACAAGATCGGAGTTCCGAAAAATCTCCAACCGTTTATTCAAATCTTCGGCGCGGCGCCGGTGGTGAGTAATTACAGCGGCGGTTCGGGCGGAGGTAGTAACTGGACGGCGGTGGCCACGGGCAACTTCGGCACCAAGCATGAACAACAGTTGAGCCACGTGGTGAGCGGGAGCGTGACCAAGACCCATGGACAATGGACGCATAAGTTCGGCGGCGAATTCCGTAATCTGCTTTCGAACTACAGCGATCTGGAGGAAGCGTCGGTCTCGATGCCTTCGGTGAGCAACGCGGTTGGCGGGAACTTCACCTTCGAATACACAACCGCCACCGGCGGCGTGGCGCAGCAGAATACGTTGAACGTGCAAAAGGGGATCAACGGCGCGACCATGTTCACCGGCGCGGGGCTCTGGTGGATCCGGCCGGGCGCGAACCTGCTGGCGGCATTCGGCCAGCCCTACACGGCGGTGTTTTCGCAGAATGATTGGCGCGTCTCTTCCAAGCTGACCGTCAACCTGGGACTGCGCTGGGACCTGCAGCCCGGTCCGACGGAACGCTACAATCGCATGGCCTCGTACGATCTGGAGAAGACCAACCCATACGGCACATTGGGCGCGATGGCCTTCCCGGGCACGAGCGGCTACAGCCGCGGCTTGTGGGACACGCACTATAACAACTTCGGTCCGCGCGTCGGTCTGGCGTATCAGCCGGTATCAGGGCTGGTTGTCCGCGGCGGCTTTGGCGTGACCTACCTGCCGAGCAACACCGGTTACTTTTCCGGACCCAATGACTACGGTTCCACCTCCTTCGGCAGCGGAACCAACATTATTCCTTACGGCAACAATCCGAACGGCGTGCCGGCGTACCGCTTCACGGACCCGGTGCCGCTGTCGTTGGCGGTGGGAGCGAACGTGAACGATCCATCGATCTACGGTGTCTCGGAAGCGCGCTTCGACCGGCACTTGAAGAACGGCGTGTCGAAGCAGTGGAACGTGTTCGTGGAGAAATCGTTTGCGCGCAGTTGGCTGCTCTCCGTGGGCTACAGCGGTGCGGCCAGCCGCAATCTCTCAAACCGCAACCAGGTGTTCCAGAACATGCAGAACGTGCCGGCCTCGGTGCTTGCCGGATGGAAGCAGCAGTACCTGGCGGGCAACGGCGTGACTAATCCGGCGAATGTGCTGGTGCCGAATCCATTGCAGCCGAAGAGCGGCTCCCTACTGCCGTTCAACGGCGCGATCGGAGCGGCGACCATCTCGCAATACATTCCGTATCTGCCGTATCAATACCTGTTCGGCACGGGAGCGCGCATCAACGACTCGCGCGGCTTTGCGGATTTCAATTCGCTGCAGGTTCGCTTCAGCCATGCGTTCTCGCACGGGTTCCAACTCGATTTCAACTACATCTGGTCGAAGGAACTGGACTACACCAGCACGGCGACTGAAGATGGTCAGGGCTTCAACAGCGGCGGCACTGCCGGTGCTCCCGACATCTTAAATCTCTACAACAATCGCCGGTATGGGTCGGCCGATACGCCGCATCGCGCAACCGCGGTGTTGGTTTACGAACTGCCGTTCGGGCCAGGGAAAGCGCTGGCGACCGGCAGCAAGCTGCTGAATCACGTGATCGGGAATTGGCAAGTGGGAAGCGTGGTGAGCGCGCAGGCCGGCATGCCGATCATCGTCAGCGGCGCCGCCGATGGCGCGCTGGTCGGGCGGCCGAACCGCATTCCGGGCGTGGCGCTCGAAGTGCCGCAGGCCTTGCAGAAGTGGTATGACGGCGTGACCTCCGTGACGCTGCCGTGCGGCCGCATCGTGACTCCCACCAAGAATACGTTCCTGAAATACAATGCATGCGCCTTCGAAGGCCAGACGCTGCTCGCGCCCAATGGGAAGTTCATTGCGGACCAATTCTGGGTGGGGCAAGCCGCTCAAGACTTCGGCGACTTCCGCGGTCCGGGACGGTTTAATATCGATATGAGTCTCCGGCGCACGTTCCGAATTCGCGAGCGCATGAGTTTGAACGTGAATGCCGACGCTACGAATTTGCTAAACTCCGCGCAATATAGCGGCGCCTACGCGGGAGGGTTGGGGAACACGAACCTGGTGGACAATCCGGCGAAGGGGCTCAAGGTCGGAATGGGGGCGAACGATGCGTTCGGAACCATCGGATTGGGTACGTTCGATCCACGTCAGGTGACGATGCGGGTGATGCTTCGCTTCTGAGGCGCGCCGCCAGGAAAGGAATGTAAATGTCCAGGAAGAGCCTCTACGTCGCGGCGATCGCAATTGGAGCGTTTCTATCGGCGCTGTTCGCGGCGAGCCAGAATTTTGTTCCGGACGTCGTGTTCAAAGGCAGCTCGCTCAATGGATGGCACAAGCTGGGTCCATCCGAGTGGCGCGCCGAGGAGGGGGAAATTGTCGGCTCGCCGCGAAAGAGCGGTGGCTGGCTGGTGCTCGATAAGGGCTATCAGGACATCGCATTCTACGCGTCGTTTCGCTGTACCGGCGGGTGCAAGAGCGGCGTGCTGCTGCGCGCCGGGAAGACGGCGGATGGCTCCAAGGGCATTTACGTCTCGCTCGCCGAGGGCGATGTAAATGTGTACGACCTCACGCTGGATGCGCAGGGCAGGGAAGTGGCGCGCGAGAAGTTGCCGCCGGGGCCGGGACCGATGATCCGCATGGCGGCGGCGCGCTTCACCAGCGGGGAAGAACAGGTGCCGGGCTTTTCAAAACCCGCTCCCACGCGCGCGGAGGTCTTAGCCGCCGCGGCTGCCGCTGCCGCCAAACCTCCGGCCAGCGGTACCGCCGGAGCCGGCCGGGGTGGCCGTGGAGGGCGCGGCGGTCCCGCAATGACGGCCGGCGAATGGCACACGGTACAGATCATCTTGGATGCCGATATCGTCGGCATTACGATCGATGGGCGCAACGCGGGCAGCGCGTCGACCAACGATCGGATGATGGGCTTCGGCCCGATCGCGCTGCATGCGGCGGGCGAGGGCGAGGTACGATTCCGCGAAGTCTCTTATAAGGATCTGAATCCGAAGGTCGACCCGAAGGAGATCGTGTCGCCTAATTTTCGGATGCAGCGCATCAGCGACTTCTACTACGGTTGGTGTGCGGCCGCGGCGGATATCAATCACGACGGCGTATTGGACATCATTTCCGGCCCGTTTTATTACCTGGGTCCGGACTACACGGAACGGCACGAGTTCACTGCTGCCCGCACGTACAATCCGAGCAATCAATTCACGCAGGGCATGGTCAACTTCGCATACGACTTCACGGGCGATGGCTGGCCGGATATTCTGGTGGTGGATCAGCGGCCGATCTATCTCTACGTGAATCCGCGCGGCGAATCGCGACGATGGGATCGGTACAACGTGGTGCCGCAGGCATCGACGGAACTGGAACTGTTGAAGGACATCGACGGCGATGGGATTCCGGAAGTGCTGTTCGGAGGCGACAACGCGATGGAGTATGCCAAGCCCGATCCAGCCAACCCGACCGCGCCGTGGATTGTGCATCGCATTTCGGAAAAGAATGGAGTGAACGCGCACGGCATGGGAGTCGGCGACATCAATGGCGATGGCCGCATGGACGTGGTGTCATCGCGCGGCTGGTGGGAGCAACCGCCGAAGGGATCCAACCAGGAGCCGTGGACCTTTCACGAAGCGTCCTTCGGCAGCGGCGGCGCGGAGATGGGCGTTTACGACGTGAATGGCGACGGCTTGAACGACGTGGTCACCGCGCTGGCGGCTCACGGCTGGGGACTGGCCTGGTTCGAACAGAAACGCGATGCGCAGGGAACGATCAGTTTCGTGCAACACAAAATCATGGGTGATTTCTCCCAGAAGAACGCCGGGAACGTGACTTTCTCGGAACCGCACGCATCCACGTTCGCCGATATCGACGGCGATGGCATCCTGGACTTTCTGGTGGGCAAACGCTCGTTCTCTCACCTGGAAAGCTACCTGGATCCCGATCCCTACGGACCGTCGGTGCTGTACGCGTACCACCCGGTGCGGAATCCAAAGGCCGAGGGCGGCGCGGAGTTCGTACCGGAACTGATTCACAACCGCTCCGGCGTAGGGTCGCACTTTATCGCGGTGGACTTGAATCACGATGGCGCGATCGATATCGTGACGTCCACGAATCGCGGGACTTTTATTTTCTGGAATCAATCGCGGCCTGCCAAAAAGCCCGCGGCAAAGAAGTGAGTGTCACCGGAATCGAACATGCGAGCGTTAGCCACTATTTTGCTGTCCGGAAGTTTCTTGACTCAGTGCGTCGCGCAGACGGATTGGCCGATCTACGGCCACGATCCGGGCGGGCAGCAGTTCTCACCGCTCAAGCAGATCGACACGACGAACGTGTCGAAGCTCCGTGTCGCGTGGACGTACGATACGCGTCCAGCCGCGGTGCCGGCCTCAGAAGGGGTGGAGGCCAAACCCGCGCCGCGCAATCGCGCTTCGCAGGCGACGCCGCTGATGGTCGGCGGAATGCTGTACCTGTCGACGCCGTATAACCGCGTGGTGGCGCTGGAGCCGGAAACCGGGAAGGTAATTTGGGAGTACGAATCGGCGTACCCGCCCTCGGGCCGCGGGATCGCGTACTGGGGCGGCGACGAGACGCTGCCTCCGCAACTCATCGTGACCACGATGAATGGCTGGTTGTTCACGCTGAATGCTAAGACCGGGAAGCTCACGACCACCTTTGGCGATAACGGGCTGATCAATCTGAAGATGGGCGTAGCGGATAAGTTTCCGCGCGGCCGGTATGGCGTATCGAGTCCGGGTGCGGTCTACAAGAATCTGGTCTTCACCGGCGCGCAACTGCAGGAAGAGCCCGCCAATGGTCCGAGCGGAGACGTTCGAGCTTGGGATGTTCACACGGGAAAGCTCGTCTGGACCTTTCACACGATTCCCCGTCCCGGCGAAAAGAATCACGAGACCTGGCAAGAGGATCAGTGGGAGAACCGCTCCGGCGCCAATGTGTGGGGCTTCATGACGGTGGACGTCGAGCGCGGTCTGCTCTATCTCCCTGTCGGCACGCCGACGCCCGATTTCTTTGGCGGGACTCGCAAAGGACCTAATCTGTACGGCTCTTCGCTGGTGGCGGTGGAGGCAGCAACAGGGAAACTGAAATGGTTCTTTCAGACCACCCATCACGACAACTGGGATTACGACGTGACCGCCGCTCCGGCGCTGATCGACGTCTCACAGAATGGCAAGAAGATCCCCGCGGTGGCTCAATGGACGAAGCAAGGGCTGCTCTTCATTCTGAATCGGGTCACCGGCGAACCGATATATAAGGTAGAGGAGCGCGCGGTCGCCCGGGACAATCCAGTGCCCGGCGATGAGAACTGGCCCACGCAGCCTTTTCCGGTGAAGCCGCCGCCGCTCGCTCGCATGACATTCAAAGCGGAGGAGGTTTCGAAGGTCACGCCGGAACACGAGAAATTCTGTAAGGATCTGCTGGCGCTGGAAGGCGGAGCGATGACCGGCGGTCCCTATGCGCAGTACGGTCCTAAGCTGCGCGTCATCTTTCCGGGATGGGTGGGTGGAGGCAACTGGAGTCCGACGGCATTCCATCCGGACTTGGGATATATCTATGTCACCTCCCACGATCTGGCGAATGTGAACAAGATGGTGCCGGCGGAAGATGGTTTCACATTTCGCCGCGTCGGTCCGGACGCGGCTCCGCCGAATCTGGGCGGGCGGTTTTGGGATGGCGTAAAGAAGTGGCCCTGCCAGCAGCCCCCGTGGAGCGAGATCATCGCCGTGAATGTGAATACCGGGGATGTGGCGTGGCGCGGGCCGCTAGGCGAATTCGACGAGCTGACCGCGCTCGGCGTGCCGAAGACCGGGACGCCCGAGCCTAGGGGCGGTCCGATCGCGACGGCCGGCGGTCTGCTTTTTATCGGCGCTTCCATCGACGCGCGTTTCCGAGCGCTCGAGGCGCGTACCGGGAAGGAATTGTGGGCGATGAAACTCGTCGACGCCGCGAAGGCCACGCCGATCACGTTTCAGGGAAAAAACGGCAAACAGTACGTCGCAGTCCTGGCGGGTGGCGGTGAGACGCGGCCGCCGGATAATCCGGGGGGACGGTTGTATGTGTTTGCCTTGCCTTAGTGTGGCTCGCTTGCTAAGATACAATCGTGCTTGCGTATTATACAATAATATCGAGTCCCAGCAATGGCTAAGAAAACTACAGTAGCGATCGCGCACAGCAGTTCGGACCTGGGGAAACCATCCGAGTATTCGCGGGAGCAGTTAGATCAGGTCAAGGCGATGATCCGGCAGGTTGCGGACCAGACGATGGGAGGGATGGGGAACATCGTCAAGCCGGGATATAAGGTACTGATCAAGATCAATACGGTGATTCCGGTTGCCGCGAACGCCGGTTTCACGACCGACCCGCGCATGTTGCAGGCGCTGATCGAACTCGTGCAGGAACAGAACCCGGGGCGTATCCAGATCGGGGAGCGCTGCGCGATGGGCGGCGACACGATGAAAGCGATGGAGGCATGCGGAATTGTCGAGGTCGCGAAGCGCACTGGCACGGAGTTATGCCCGTTCGAACATGTGGCGTTCGATATGTACAAGATCGACCGGCCGGTCAGCTTCAACGAATTTCCGGTACCGCGGCCGGTGTTGGAGGCGGACGCATACATCGGGCTGCCGAAGATGAAAGTGCACGTGCACACCACGTTCACCGGCGCGATGAAGTTACAGTTCGGCAACCTGCCCGATTACAACTGGATGGTGAAATGCCATCGCGATGATATCTATCAGAAGATCGTCAACCTGACGCGCGCGGCCAATCCCACCTGGTTCGTGATGGACTCGCTCTATGCGTGCCAGGGGAACGGTCCCTTCAGCCCGGCCAGCGATGACCTGATCAAAGACTTCAATACGATCTGCGGCGGTCCCGACCCGGTGGCGGTGGATACCATCTGCGAGGCGCTGATGGACTGGGACTATCCGGGCACGAACGTTCCTTCGACAGTGCTGGGCGCCGCCGAGGGCCTGGGCACGAATCTGATGGAGGAAATCGAACTCGCCGGGGTGCCGCTCGATCAGGTGAAGCGCCGGTTCCGGCGGCAGAATACGATGCTGCAGGGGCAGCATCCGAACGTCAAGGTGATCATGGGGTCCACGTGCGAAGCCGGATGCAAGGCGATCGTGCGCATTCAACTGGACCAGCTCAAGGCCGACGGTACGCTGGACAAATTGAAGCGTCCGCTCTACGTGTTCACGGGTTTGCAATTCGAGCCGCAACTCATGCCGGTGGATGGCGACGTGATCGTCGTCGGCGATTGCGCCAAGAGCGTGCTCGAACGTTTCCCCAATGCAGCTTACTGGGGTGAGACCAGCGAGTATCCCAACTGTACGCCGATCTGGGCGAACCGTCCGGACGTCGGCATCTCGAACTACGTGCATCAGTTGCTGGCTGTACAGGAAGCCAATGCCAATTGCCATGTCAACACCAACAACAGCGATTGAAGGGTGCGTCAAGCCGGCGTGCGTCAACCTGGCATGGATCAACCCGGCGTGGATCAACCGCCAGGATCACGCGCTGCGCCAAGGATTACTGCAGCTGCTGGCCATCAAGGATTCGGACATCCGGCTGCTGACTTTGGAACAGTGCCGCTACGCGGTGGACCAGGGCCTCCACGCCGGCGGCGCGTTTTCCGCTACGATCCCGCTGGTTGCGCTCTACTATGGGGGCTTCCTCGACCTCGACATCGTCGATCCGACGAGGGCCGGCCAGGACACCTTCGTGCTCAGCAAAGGACACGCGGTAGCCGCGCTGGCTTCGATCTACGCGGAACTCGGCTATTTCGACCGCGCGATCCTCCGCAACTCGCGCTCGCACAGCAGCATTCTCAACGGCCATCCAGGGCCGATTCTGCCGGGGATTCCGATCGCGACCGGGCCGATGGGACAGGGCTTCGGCGTCGCACAGGGCTTTGCGATCGCGGGCAAACTCACTCCGCGGTTCGATTCCTACTGCATGACCGGCGACGGCGAATTGCAGGAGGGTCCGATCTGGGAAGCGGTGATGTTCGCGGGTCAGAAGCATCTGGACAACCTTTGCCTGCTGGTGGACCAGAACAACGGGCAGCTCGATATCTCGAGCCGCATGGTATTCCCCATGCCGAAGCTCGAAGCGGTGTTCGCAGCCTTCGACTGGCAGGTGCATAGCGTGGATGCGACCTCTTACGACGGGGTCTTCGCCGCGCTGGAAGCGTTCCGCTACGGTCCGCGCAATGGCAAACCGACCGCGATCATCTGTCACAGCACGAAGGGGCACGGAGCGCTTTCCGATTTTCTGAACAAGCACAAAGTGGTGATGAGCGAGGCATTGCTGGAGCAGGAGATCGCGCTGCAAGGCGAACTGCGCGCGCGGCGCGTAGACGAGTTCGAGCGCCACCACGCACGGCTCGACGCACATCCCGAGGGAAGAGCGCTGCAATCCACGCTGACATCGTTGGCGCGGCAGATGCATTTGGATCCGGAGCGCCGAATGTCGCAGGTGGCCGGTCCGGTGCTTACGCGCCGCGTTCCGCCGCGCGACAAGCAGATTCGCCATGATGCCGCGATGCTGCCGAAGATCGATCCGAAGAAGGAATACAGCGCGGCTGATATCGTCACGGGTGCCATGAAGGTCTTTGCGCGCGACGGGCGCGTCGTGTCGATCGATTCGGATCTGGCTACGACGAGCGGCCTGGAGGCTGGAGTCGCCGCCGTCGATCAACGGCGCGCCTTGAACGCGGGCGTCGCCGAAGCCAACATGATGGCGCTGGGGGAGGCTTTCGCAGCGCTCGGGTATAACGCGTGGACCAGCACCTTCTGCCCATTTTGGGATTGGAAGGTGATGCGCCGCATTGCCGTGGGCCAGCAGGAGCGGGTCGAATCGATCAATGACCCGGGCGGCTGGCTGAGCGCGGGCCACGGCCTGGACCTCACGATGCTGGCGACGGCGTCCAACTTCGAGACCCGCACCAACGGCGCGACTCACATGGCGAATGACGACGCCACGATCTTCGACGGCATGGCGCAGTTGAAGATCATCGACGTCTCCTGTCCGCGCCAATTGCTTTCGATCATGCAGTGGATTATGGAAGGCAATCGCGGGCTGGTCTACCTTCGCGTGATGCGTACGCCTTCGGCAGTGCTCTACGGCGCCGACTACCGTTTCGAGTACGGGCAGGGACAGGTGTTGCGCGGCGGACCGGACGATCGCGCGGTGATCGTGAGCAGCGGGCGCGGCGTTCACGAGGCGATCGCGGCGGCCGCGATGTGCCCGGGTGTCGGCGTGGTCGATATGCCGTCGATCGATGAAGGGCTGCTGTTGCAACTCCACGATTCGGGCAAGTTGGTGCTGGTTGCGGAGCAGAATAACGGGTACATCCTACAGAACCTGCTCAAGGTGCTCTACCGCCATCGAGCGGCGGGAGCGGACAAGGCACGGTTCGTTACGGTCAACACGCTGGCGCAGGATGGCAGGCCGCAGTTCATTCACTCGGCAACTTATGAGGAGCTGATCGAGGTGTACGGGCTTTCCGGGCCGAAGCTGGCGGCGCGAATTCAGGAGCTGCTGGCATGAGCGTACCGCAGGTACACGAGAGCGACGTCGAGGAACTGGATCTTCCGGGAAGGCATTTGCGCTGGGTGGTGTCAAGTTCCGGTGTGCCGGCTGCGCAGTGTTCGGCCTGCGTCATCCGGGTTGCGCCGGGAGAAAAGGTGCGGCCCGCGCACAGCCATCCGAATGGCGAAGAGGTGATTTATATCATCCGCGGAAGCGGCCGTGTACTGGTGGCCGGCGAAGTATCGGCGGTACGCGAAGGCAGCGTCGTCCTGTTTCCCCAGGGCGAGGTACACATGCTGCACAACACAGGCGCGGAAGAGATGAAGGTGATCTGTTTCTTCGCGCCCTCCACCGGGCTGGAAAATTACCGGATGCACGAGGATATCGATTTCCCGGATTGAGGTCTTCGATGGCTGGAAGAGTCGATAGGGCCGCGCACGCCGCAGCCTTCGCCAAGACCGCTCCGGTATATCGCACCTACGCCGTCCCCTCCAGCGCCCGCAACCATCGCAATACGAAAAAGTGATGCCCGCACAACTCGCACCGGAAGGGCTCGAAAATCCACAGCAGCGATCCCTCCACCGCATTCCTCGGCCCCACTCCTCGAAAGTCGATCGATCGACAATGCGGACAACGTCTGTGGAACAATCCCAGTATCCCGTGAACCATCACAAATCCTTCCGCGCGATCCCCAGCTTCTTCATTAGCGCATTCAGCGTCGTCCGCGGGATCCCGAGCCGCATCGCGGCCTTACTGATCACCCCGCCCGTCTCGCGCAGAATCTTCACAACGTGCTCCCGCTCCACCTGTTCGAGCGTACTCTCGCCCGCAGCCTCGAACGCCTCCGCCCGAATCTCACTCAACGGAGCTCGCAAATTCGGACCTCGCGACAGGATCACCGCCCGCTCGATAAAATTCTCCAACTCGCGCACATTCCCAGGCCACGGCCAGGCCTCCAACGCCTTCATCGTCTCCGACGGGATCTTGTCGATTTCCTTGCCCATCTTTCGCGCATACTTCTGCGTGAAGTGCCGCGCCAACAGCGGGATGTCTTCCGGATGATCGCGCAGCGGCGCCGTCGTAATCGGGAAGACCTTCAGCCGATAATACAGATCGCTCCGAAACAATTTGTCGCCCATCATCTGGGTGAGATTGCGATTCGTCGCCGCCACCAGCCGCACGTCGATCGGGATCGTCCGCGTGCCGCCCAGCCGCTCGAAGGATTTCTCCTGGAGCGCGCGCAGCAGCTTCGGCTGCAAGTCCAGCGGAATATCGCCCACCTCATCGAGGAATAGCGTGCCGCGATGCGCCAGTTCGAAGCGCCCCATCTTCTGCGACAGCGCGCCCGTGAACGCGCCCTTTTCGTAGCCGAACAATTCGCTCTCCAGCAGCCCCGTCGGAATCGCCGCGCAATTCAGCGTGATGAATGGCAGCTTGCGCCGCGGACTCAGCCTGTGGATAGCGCGCGCCACCAGTTCCTTGCCCGTGCCCGTCTCGCCGAGAATCAAAACGTTCGCATCCGTCGGCGCCACCACTTCCACCTGCCGCAAAATCCGCCGCAGCGTCGCGCTGTTCCCGACCATCTCCTCGAAATTTTGCTTGCCCTCGACATCCTCCTGCCCGACACTTTCCAACTGGTCGCGATCGCGAAGGTCCTGCACAAACGAGATCCATCGGAACGGCGAGAGTTTCAAGACGGCCGTCGCCACTAGCACCGGAATGCGCGTTCCATCCTTGCGCAGCAGCTCTTTTTCGTAGGGCGTGCATGCTCCAAACCGCAGGCCCTCTTCGTGCGCCAGATCGTCCAGCGCAGCGTACTCCGGCGGTGTGAGGTCAGGCCAGACCAGACGCCCTTGCAGCAAATCTTCGCGGCTATATCCCACCATTTTCAGGAACGCTTCGTTCGCCTCGGGAACACGATCGAACTCGCCCGACACAATCCCGGCGATCGTGGATTGCGAAGGGACCGGGCACACGCGCGCCCGGTTGCGGCGCAGCTTTTCGTCGCGTTCGTGACGTTCGCTGAAATCACGTACCGCTCGCGCAAAGCCCTGCAACTCTCCGGCCGGATCTCTCAATGCCACCGTGATTGTATTCGCCCAGAAGCGCGAGCCATCCAGCCGCGCATGCCAGCCTTCATATCCGAAGTGGCCTTCCGCCGCCGCGCGGCTCAGTTCCTCTCGTGGATCGATTGCCGCCGTTTCGCCGTCCGGATAGAGACGTGAGACGTGCCAGCCGACAATCTCATCCGCCGCGTAGCCGTAAATCCGCGCCGCTCCCGAGTACCAGCTCGCAATCCGCCCGCCTGCGTCCAACAGGAACAACGCATAGTCCTGCACCCACGATGGCGGCTGTTCCTCGGAGCCCTTGTTGTGCAGCACCAGCAGATGCCGCACCGGCAGCACATTCCCTTTAGCTGTATACGCGACGTCCCATTGAGTGCCGTCGGGACCAGCCAGGCGAAGCGTCCCCGCTTGTTCGCCGTGTCCCAGGAAATTCCGCCACATCTCCGAGATCTGCGGCTTGAAGCCGGCGTCCGCAAAGTCATCCAGCTTTCGGCCGATGATCATATCGCGCGACAGACCCAGCAGTTTGCCGGCGCCCAAACTCGCGTCCTGGTAGTTGCGTTCGTCGTCGGCGATCAGGATCGGAACGGAAGGGTGGTAGACAATCGCCCGAAAGAGTAACTCCAATTCCCGGGGACCGTTTTCCAACAACCATTCCTTAGCTTGCGCCGGTGAGACTTCGGAGGCCAACCCTACTCCTTCGCCCCGTTCGGGCCGCTGCTTCATGCTACCACCGGGGACCCGAGCGCACTCCTCGGGCCCCCCGCAGCGGGAACTACTTATTGGCTGGAGCCTGTATTGCGCTCGTGCGCCGAAGCCTTATTCAGAAGACCGATCAGTTTCGCGGCTGCCTTCGGCGTGTGCACCGAAGTAGTTACGATTTCGCGATTCTCCAGTTTGCTGCCGTAGAGCACCGCGTTGTCGTCCAGGTCCTGCCGTAGCGTCGCGCCTTCGAGCGCGAGGCCGGCGAACACGCCCTGCGTCCGCGACCACGAGAGAATCTCCGCGTGCATCTGCGCGTCGGTCTGCGCCGTCGCTGTGCGTCCCACCGGGCCGGCGGCCACCGAGCCTTCGGCGCCCAACGTGAACTTACTCGCGAGCAGTTTATCCGCGCCGCGTTCGCTCATCACAAGCATGATCAAATCGGTCGTGCTTCCGCCGATCTGGAATCCCACGCTGCCGCCCTCGATCCGCACCGTGCCGGGCGCCGACCAGCCGGTGCCGCTCTTGCTCCTGCACGATACGTATCCCTTGCCGTATTTTCCGCCAACCACAAACGCCGCCGTCTTCAGTGACGGTACGATGACGATGCAATGGGCACGTTCCAGCATGTCTTGTGGGATGCCCTTATCGGGTGTAGCCATGATTTCGGAGAACACCGCGGCGGCTTCATCCAACCGTTTCACGGAGTCGTTGCTTTTGGCCATCAAGGGCAATATCGCCAATGTAGCGGTAAGTATCATTCGCATCTTTTTTTCCTCTTCCGGTAATATCACTGCACGCTGGTGGCCGTGCCACATCGCTGGCTACTGCGCAGCGGTCGAATCGCGCTCCACCTGATAATCCGAAAACAGAATCTCCAGTTCGGTCGGACCAAGCAGGAAACTCGAGCTAACCGAGTGTACGCGCAGCGGCAGCCAGAACCCCTGCACCTCGACGAACTCTTCAACGATACGAGGAGCGCCCACCAGTACCGAAAGGCTGGCCGCGAACTGGCCTTCAATCCGCACCACCGCAAAGCTGCCGGTGTCGATCCACGCCTTCCCGACGATCAAATACTGATTCCGGCTCTTGGGCGTCAACACCAGGACATAGCAGGTTCGTCCCGCCGCGACCTCGGTTCCTACCAGCCGCGCCCGATAATTCGCGGCCGCGATCTGGTGCCGCGCATGTTCCGGCGGCACGCTGGCGCCTGCCTCGGAGACCAGCACCCTGTCGATAATGCTATTCAGCTTGTCGGAGCCGGACCGCGTCAGCACGGTATATCGCTCGCCCTCCGCTTCGCGGTAATTCATCCGTACCGCAACCGCAGCCTGCTTGCCGAACCGCTGATTTTGCATCGTGTATTGCCGCGCGCCCGAGTACTCCTTCAACACCAGTTGGCGCCGGTTGGTTTCGCTCTCCACCCGCTCGAGAATCTCCTCACTCGTGGGCGTGACGGAATCGGCCGCGAGGCAACAGGTCACGACGACTATGGCCAGCCATCGCGTCATCTGGTCGCGCCCACTGCCGTCGGGACCTTGGATGTCCCCACGACGTCGCGGTTCACCGCATCCAGATGATTGAGTTCTCCCAGCAGCCGCGTCCAGTCGCCTTCGTTGCTCTTCGTGGCGATCGGCAGGCTGAGGTCGCTATAGAAGGAGAGTATGTCGCTGCGGAGCTCCGGCGACATCTCCGTGTAGTGTCCGTCCAGTTTGTGAAGCAGCTTGGCGTACGCTGAGTCCATCAGGCCGTAGCTGCCGGCCTTGGTCGCCTCCCCCACATCGAAATTGTCGTTCGGCAGCTTGAAGGTACTTGCGCCCACTCCGGCCAGAAGTTCGCGGTACCGGTCGATCGATGCGTTGAAGCCGGTCATGTAAAGTCTCTGGGTTTCCGGTGTCTGCTTCTTAAAAGACAAGGCCGAGAACGGACCGATTTTGGGAAGCACACGAAATATCGTGGCCAGGATTCTGGAGCGAATTCCGGGACGACGGTAAGTCGAGCCCCAGTTCATTTCGTAGCTGGAGCGCGAAAGATTGTAGAGAAACTTCTTCCGCGTCATTCCCGGAGCATCCTTGCGGATCTCCTGCTTATTGATCTGCCACGCGACTTTCGTCAACGCCGGCAGAACCGTGCCCACCGCGCGGCGGTACGAGCCGATCGCCAGATCGATGTTGAAGAATACGTGCTCGATCGGCATCCCGTACGTGTCCTGAAACGCGCGCTCCAGCACCGGCTTGGAGACTTGAAAACCGACGAAGCCCTTGTACGCTTCGGGAGCGTAGCGGCTCTTCGACGCCTGAAACACGTCGAATCCGAACTCCGTCCTGGAATGCGCGAGAGGGTTGTCCGCGTAGGTCACCGACTTCCCGTATTTCAAGCCGAGCTTCGGGTAGAGCAGCGGCACCGAGAGGTTCGTAGCCATGCGGTGACCGTTGTTGTCCGCCGCATAGTGTGCGAGCGCGCCCAGAGCGAACGCGTACTCGTTCAGATCCTGCGCCTCGCGAATCAGGCTCACGATGAAGTCGCCGCTTCTCACGTAATGCGTCAGGTCGCTGTAGAAGTGGCTGCCGAACGGGTAATATCCCAGGTCCTGAATGATGCTGCCGCCGTAGGCGTAAGCGTGCGCCTCGGTCAACTGCTCGTCGGTCGAACCCGGGAATCGCTTCAGCAGCAGCGGCTTGATGCCGGTATCCCAGGTCGAGTCGATGATCGCCTCATGCGTCAGCACTGAGTACCCGGATGCCGCTGGAACCCAGCATCCTGCTAATAACGACAACGTGGCGGCGTGCAGCATCATGCGAGCGATCATGGCGTCACCTTGCGATGGAATACACTGCGTTTAATGTCCGGCCAGAACTCCGCTCCGATATTTCCGACCAGACCGAATCCAAGTCCCACCGATCCCTGAATCATCCCCAGCTTCACCGTATTGAGACGGTCCGGATACCAAAGGTTAGAGAGGAACGCGGAGCCGTATGCACTGCCGATCCGCCAGGTCGAGATGGTCTCTCCGCCCCTATCGGTTCGCGTGACGACCGTGCCCCGCAGCGCGTGTCCGGTGCGCCGCCAGAAGCCGCGGTTCAGCGAGCGATAGTAACGCGGATCCTGATGAAGCGTGGTGTCCAGGCCGAATGCCAAAACACTATGAATGCCGGACCAGCCAGCCGTCGAAGCCACACGTTTACCGTAAGCCGCGCCGCCCTGTCCCCATTCTTCGGGAGCATCGTACCGCTGCAGTACGCCGGCGTAGGCCGCGAAGCCTACGATCGCCATCGGGCTGTAAGTGGTCTCGCCGTGAAACCGCAGTTTGCCCTTCCAGTCCAGTTCACCCGTGCTCTGTCCGGAACTGATGCTCGGAATCGCCAGGGAAATGGCCGCGAACAATAAGGTCGGCTGTATATTCATACTTCGGCCGCTGCCAGCGGTTGGGGACCGAAGACCGCTGCCAGCGTCAGGAAAGTCGCGATGCCGGTGTAGCCCATGAACAGAAGAGTCTTGTCTCCCGGCAGCAGCGGGCTGAATACGATCACGACAACGCCGAGCCCCGCGGCCCAAACGTAGTCTCCGGATCGCACGGCCCTCGCCGCTAGGAAAAAAGCGCCCAGCCAGATCACCAGATCGACCGGTAATTCATAGCTCCCGGCAAACCGCGAGAGCATCGAGCTCATCAGCAGCACCGGTATCGAACTCCACTTGACGATCTTGGTGATTACTTGCAACATCGCTTTTCCCCTATCGCGTGCGCAAACCGCGTCACGGAATACCTATAGGCACTTCGAGGTCCATTGCGGCGATTCGGCGCCGCACGACCACTCGCTGAAACCTGGAGTAACGCAACCCGCCGAATGACCGGGCGCGGTCAAATGACCTTATGTGGTCAACCGCGACCCGCCGCTTACCGCCCGCCGGCACGCGCCATTGTTCTCGCCAACGCCGCGCCTGCCTGCAAAAAGGCCGGCATCGAGGCCCCCGCCGGCGAATCGGGCCGGCGATTGCACCTTACTGTCTGCAGGAGCAATAGAAAATGCCTTTACTGAATGTGGTCGTCATGTTGATTGTGGTGGGCGTAGGTCTCTACCTGATCAATCGCTTCATTCCCATGGCATCCAGCATCAAAACGATTCTGAATGTCGTGGTGGTCGTGGTCGTCTGCGTCTGGCTGCTGCAAGCTGCCGGCCTGTGGGCGAACGTAACTAACTTCCGCCTCACTCGATGATCGCAGACGGATTCCGGCATGCTTCCTTAACTCGACAAGTAGCAGATCGACAAGTAACGTGGGAAAAACCAAAATGAAAATACTCAAAACAGCAGCAGCAACAATCTCTTGCTTGGCTCTGATTGGTGCGATTCTTGCGCCCGTCGCCAAGGCGGACGAAACGAACCGGAAGACCGTGATCACCTTCAGTGGTCCGGTGGAAATTCCAGGGGTGCACCTCGCAGGTTGGGGAGTCTTGCCGGCCGGAACGTATGTCTTCAAGATCCTGGATTCGCAGTCCGATCGCCACATCGTCCAGATCTTCAACAAGGACGAAACCATGATCTACGCCACCATCCTGGCGATCCCGAACTATCGTCTCAAGGCCACCGACAAAACCGTGATGACCTTCAGCGAACGTCCGGCCGGTGAACCGGAAGCGCTTCGCGCATGGTTCTATCCGGGCCGCAACTGGGGCGAGGAATTCGTCTACCCCAAGGCCAAGGCTGTCGCGCTGTCCAAAGCCGGCAACGTGCCGGTGCTCTTTACGCCTGCCGAGATGCCTTCCGAAGTTGCCGTGATCAAGGCCGACGCCGAGCCCATGGTGGAGGAGCTGAAACGCGCCCCCATCATGGCGATTCAGCCGAGCGGCGAGGAAGTCCAGCTCGCCGCCGTAGTCACGCCGCCGCCCGCCGAGGTTGAAGTCGCCGCGGCACCCGTTGCCGCCGCCACAGCGCTTCCGTCCACTGCGAGTTCCTTGCCGCTGATCGGGTTGGCTGGATTGCTCGCGCTCGCCGCCGCGTTCGCCCTTCGCGCCACCGCCGCCCGCGCCTAGATCGGCGTTCTCATCCATCGCGCGGCGCGCCCCTCCAGGCCCGCCGCGCGAACACGCGTTTAAACAGGGAGAAAGCAGCATGCGACAGATTGTGATCCCGATCCTGGCGCCGGTGACCAAAGCCCGGCAGAGCAGGGAAGACAGCCACCGGACCAAGGCTCGCGGCTTAGCGGTGCTCAATTCACCGGTCCTCAATAAAGGCACGGCGTTCACCGAAGAGGAACGGAAAGCGCTCGAACTCACGGGACTTCTTCCGCCCGACGTCAGCACGCTGCGAACTCAGGTCAAGCGCGCTTACATTCAGTACCAGCGGCTGCCGGATTCACTGAGTAAGAATGTCTACCTCACCGCGCTCCACGATCGCAACGAAGTCCTTTTTTACCGGCTGTTCTCCGAACACCTCCGTGAAATGGTCCCCATTGTCAACGATCTGACGGTCGGTATGGCGATGGAACAGTATCATCACGAGTGCCGCCGTCCGCGCGGCGTATACCTCTCGATCGATCATCCCGGCGCGATCGAAGAAGCGTTCGCCAATGTGGGCGCCGGTCCCGATGACATCGACCTCATCCTCGCCACCGATGCCGGACAGGTGCTCGGCATCGGCGATTGGGGCGTTGGCGGGATGGAGGTGTCGATCGGCAAGCTCGCCATCTACACCGCGGCCGGCGGCATCGACCCGGCGCGCGCGATCCCCGTCATGCTCGATGTCGGCACCAATCGCGAGAACCTGCTCGAAGATCCCACCTACATCGGCAACCGCCACGCGCGCATCGCGGGCGAGCGCTACGACGCGTTTATCGAAGCGTACGTCGAAGTCGCAACCCGTCTCTTTCCACGCGCTCTTCTGCAATGGGAAGACTTCGCGCCGGGCAACGGACGGCGCATTCTCGAGAAGTACCGCGGCCGCATCGGCACCTTTAACGACGATATGCAGGGGACGGGCGCGATCACGCTGGCAGCGGCAATCTCCGCAGTCCGTGTCTGCGGCACGCCGCTGCGCAATCAGCGCGTCGTCATTTTCGGGGCCGGCACCGCCGGCATCGGAATCGCCGACCAGTTGCGCGATGCGATGGTCCGTGAAGGGCTTTCCAAGGATGATGCCGCCAAGCGCTTCTGGTGCGTCGACCGCGAGGGCCTTCTCACCGCCGGCATGCGCGGCGAACTCCGCGACTATCAGGCTGCGTACGCGCGGGGGGCGGACGAAGGCTTCGGCTGCAGCCTCACCGAGGTGGTGCGGCGCGTGAAGCCC
This sequence comes from Candidatus Solibacter sp., assembly GCA_025463045.1. Lineage (GTDB taxonomy): Bacteria > Acidobacteriota > Terriglobia > Bryobacterales > Bryobacteraceae > Solibacter. The sequence continues at coordinate 2,705 of JAOAPT010000062.1, read as the reverse complement.
ACCATGCTGATCGGCGCATCGGCCTCCCCCGAGTGTTTCACCGAGTCGCTCGTCAGGGAAATGGCGGCGAACACGGAGCGGCCCATCATCTTCGTGCTCTCCAATCCGGCCTCCCGTGCGGAAGCCAACCCCGCCGATCTGATTACCTGGACCGACGGCCGCGCGCTCCTCGCCACCGGGGTTCCGGCCGCTCCCATCACGCACAAGGGTGTGACGTACGTCGTCGCGCAGCTGAACAACGCGATGCTGTATCCCGGCCTGGGACTCGGAGCCATCGTGTCGCAAGCCAGCCTTATCAGCGACGGTATGTTCGTCGCGGCGGCGAGCGCCGTGTCCAGTCTGGTGACCGTGCGTCAGCCCGGCGCGTCGCTGCTCCCGCACCTCGACGACCTGCGCGGCGTGTCCGCGACCGTGGCGGTCGCGGTCGCCGAAGCCGCCGAAGCCGAAGGTCTTGCGCGGATCAGATTCACCGATATCGTGCAGCAGGTGCAGGACGCCATGTGGCAGCCCGAGTACCGGCGGATATTGGCCTCGTGACCACGTCCACGCTGGTCCGTCTCCCGCTCGCGCTGCTGCTGCTGAGCTGCGTTCCCGGCGGGACGCAACAGCCCTACCAGATGTCGGTCAATGTGGATCTCGTCCTGTTGAACGCCGCGGTGAGGGACCGTAAGGGCGCGCCCGTCTCCGATCTGCGCGAGCAGGATTTCGCGGTCTTCGAAGACGGCGTCCGCCAGACCCTCCGCCTGTTCCGCCACGAAGATATTCCGGTCACCGTCGGACTCGTAGTAGACCATAGCGGCAGCATGCGCGCCAAGCTGGCCGATGTGACCGCCGCCGCCCGCACCTTCGTCGATTTCAGCAGTCCCGAGGACGAGATGTTCGTCATCAACTTCAACGAAAGGGTGGGTATGGGACGGCCCCCCAACCTCTCGTTCACGAATCGCCCGGACGAACTGGCGCACGCCATCTCCGATGTCCCCGCCGCCGGTCAGACCGCGTTATATGACGCCATCGTGCAGGCACAGTCGCGATTGAAATCGGGCCGCCACGCGAAGAAGGTGCTGCTCGTGATCAGCGATGGCGGCGACAACGCGAGCGTGCACACGCAGCCGGAAGTACTGACGCTGGCCGCGCAGTCGAACACGCTGATCTACGCGATCGGCATCTTCGACGCGGAGGACGCGGATCGCAATCCGGAAGTGCTCAAGCGCCTGGCGCAAGCCAGCGGCGGCGATGCGTATTTCCCGAAAGAGTATGGCGAGGTGGTCGAGATCTGCGAGCGCATCGCGCGCGATATCCGCCACCAGTACACGCTTGGGTATGTGTCGACGAACGCCGGCCGGCCTGGAGCGTGGCGAGCGATTCAAGTCGTCGCCCGGCCGGATGGGAAATCCAAGCTCACGGTGCGGACGCGTTCCGGCTACTTCGCGGCCGGCGAGGCGCCGCGGTGAGGCTCGTCGTTCAGCGCGCGCTCTTCGCGTGCGCCCTGCTCCTGCTCGGCTACTGCGCATTCGTCCTCTTCGACACGTGGACGTTTCAGCGAAGCGAGCGACGGCAACTCGACGCGCTGCTGGCCGGCCGCACGGTGTCCAATCATCTGCTGCCCGCCGCGGTTGGCGGCATGATCGGCCGGATCGAGATTGCGCGGCTCGGCATTTCGGTCATGGTTGTGGAGGGGACGGGAGCGACGGCACTGCGGCGCGCCGCCGGTCACATCGCGGGCACGGCGCTCCCCGGACAGCCGGGCAACATCGGGATCTCGGCCCACCGCGACACGTTCTTCCGGCCGCTGCGAAACGTCCGTAAGAACGACGTCATCACGCTCACGACCCTGGCGGGCGAGTACCGCTATCGCGTCGCAACCACGCGGATCGTTCGGCCCGCGGATGTCGAGGTCCTGGCCGCCAGTGACGGCGAAGTCCTCACGCTGGTCACGTGCTACCCGTTCTACTTTCTAGGCTCCGCCCCCGACCGGTTCATCGTTCGCGCCGAACGCGTCGTACCTTAATTTCCCAGTCGACGCAGCGATGTTCATCCGGATCGTTGGTCCGGCCGATGTCGCCTGCTCGTGCGCGCCGCCCGCGTTGTACCTTAACTCCTCCCCAGCCGACGCTGCGCTCGCGCGACCGCCGGCGATGTTCACCCGATCGCCAGCCTGCTGGTTCGCGGTGGCCTGTCGCGCGCGAGTTGCCGGCGGTGCTACGTCCCTCGGCAGGCCATTCGGGCGGGCGTTCTCAGCCGGATCGTCGGTCCGGCGGATGTCGCCTGCCACCCGCTCTGCTTTCCAAGGCTCCGCTCCCGACCGGTTCATCGTTCGTGCCGAACGCGTTCTCCTTATCCTGCCAGCCGACATATGTGGGGCCAGATCGGTAGCAGCTTGCGGCGCTGCCACGACCGAACGCCGGCCTGCTGGTCGCGCGTCCGGGTTGCCGGCGGTGCTACGTCCCTGCGCGCCATTCTGGCGGACGTCGCCTGTCACCCGTTCTGCTTTCCAAGGCTCTGGCCCCGATCGGTCCATCGTGCTGACAGCCGATATACGCGGGCCCAAATCGGTAGTACCGTGCGGGCCGCGACCGAACACCGGCCTGCTGGTCGCGCGCGCGAGTTGCCGGCGGTGCTACGTCCCGCACGCCATTCGGTTCATCGTTCGCGCCGAGCGCGTTGTAGCTTAAACCGCTAGCCGACACGCGGCGGCGGATCGGTGG
>JAOAPT010000035.1 GCA_025463045.1 Candidatus Solibacter sp. | reverse complement strand
AGATCCAAGGTAAGAACCGTATGCAGTAGTTCCTGCAAGTACGGGTCTGTGCGGGGGGTGGCTGGTAACGGCCATCCCTACCGCGACGGTGGTCGCGTGACCACCGCTCCGTAACCGTCGCGGCTCTGTTTGGAGCTTGTTCTTCAATGGAGCGGTAGATTTTACTTCGCGTGCGGGGCGGCTGTGGCGACCATCGAAATTTTCCCGTGGGTGGAAAGGTTGCGCACGCGCGGCGACAGAGATCGCGCCTGCGGGATGGAGCGCAATTCCGCGCTTGTAAGGCCGCCAGCCTTTCTGAGCCCGTCACTTTGACGCAGCCATCGATGATCGAGAGCGGTCCGATGACGCTCGACACTCACCGGCGATGTAGATCGCTCCGTCCGGCCCCACGGCATTCCATTCACGCGCCGCAGTTTTTGTTCCTTGCCCTTGTCGCCGGTCGGCGTGAGACGTAGGATTTGGAGCGGCCCCGATTCATTCGATACCGCGTAGTAGACATCGCCTTCCGGGCCGATCGCGATCGGTTCCTTGCGCGTAGCGGCCGTTGGCGTCGAAGCCGAGCCAGCGCGCCTGCGACTTGCACGGCATGGTGAGTTCGCCCGTCGGGCCGACTCTCCACACGTCGGTTCCAGAGTCGGTAAACCAGACCTGGCATTCGCGGTCCACTACGATGCCGGTACCGGGTTCGGTCGCCGGGCACACCAGGCAGCCGGAGAGAAAGACGCAGGCAAATCCGATTTTCTGTGTGGCAGTTAGCATGTAGGTCTATTCCATCCGCTACAGGGCGGCTTGTTAAAATCTCCACTATGGCTTATTGCACAACTTGCGGATCTCAACTCGCCGCCGGCGCGCGATTCTGCGCCTCCTGCGGCAATCCCCTGGCCGGCGATGGCGCGGCTCCCATCGTCGCAGCCGACGTCGTGATGCCGCTCGATTACACGATTCAAGGCGATAATCTGCAGGTCGCGCGGGTGCGCCTGCAGGCCGGGCAGGAACTCTACGCGGAGGCCGGCAAGATGGTTTACAAGACCGCCAACGTGCAGTGGGACACGCGGATGAGCGGCGCGACACTGGGCGACAAACTGCTCGGCGCGCTGCGGCGGACGGTGACCGGAGAGTCGCTCTTCCTGACGTATTTTCGCGCGAATGGCGCGGGCGAAGTGGGCTTCGCGGGCAATTATCCGGGACGCATTCAAGTGTTCGACCTGGCGCCCGGGCGCTCGCTGCTGGCGCAGCGCGATGCGTTCCTGTTCGCGCAGCCTTCGGTGCAATTCAGCGTTGCACTGGTGAAGAAACTCGGCGCGGGATTCTTCGGCGGCGAGGGATTCATCCTCGAGAAGTTCACCGGGCCGGGAGCCGTCTTCATCCACGCGGGCGGCGATTTCGTGGAGTTCGATCTGGCGGCGGGACAGGTGATCCAGGTCGATACCGGCTGCATCGTCGCGTTCGACGAGACGGTGGACTACGACATTCAATTCGTCGGCGGAATCAAGACAGCGCTGTTCGGCGGCGAAGGATTGTTCCTTGCGACTCTGACCGGTCCGGGCAAAGTCGTGATCCAAAGCATGACGATCAACAAACTGCGACGTGAGCTCGCGCCGATGCGGTCGGGCGGCGATGAACACAGTCCGCTGGGAGCGCTCGGCGGGATTTTCTCATCGGAGGATTAGTTGTCAGGGAGCATGCGCTTGGCGCGGCGGTTCTTTTGACGACCACCGCTCAGTAACCGTCGCGGCTCCGATTGGCGCTCGGCACTTCCTAAGCTTCGGCGAGTCGCAGGCTCATGGGCGCGCCGTTACGGACTTAATTCGCCGGGGTGCTTTCGGGCAGGAAATAAAAGACGATCGCCATGATCACGTAGACGGCCAGGAGTTGTACGCCTTCGATCCAGTTCGATTCGCCATCGGAGGCGATCTGGCCGGTGATCAGTACCGCGAGAAAGATCGCGAGCACTTCGGCAGGCGTGAACATCAGGTCCATCGGGCGCGGGCCCATGAAGTGGCTGACGATGACCAGGAGCGGCGCAACAAAGAGCGCGATCTGCAGGCTGCTGCCGACCGCGATCCCAAGCGAAAGCTCCATCTTATTCTTCATGGCGAGCATCACCGCGCTCGAGTGCTCGGCTGCGTTGCCGACCACCGCGACCACGATCACGCCAATGAAGACGTTCGTCATCCCGAACGCCGCCGCCGCTTCCTGCACCGAGCCGACCAGGATCTCGCTGACCCACGCGATCAGTGCGGTCGCGCCGGCAAGCGTGAGAATGGCGCGCTTCAAACTCCATGGAGCGGGTTCCTGCTCCTGCGTCTCTTCCCCTTCAAAGAGTTGCTTGTGGGTGCGCAGGGAGAAGAGCAGGTGCAGGCCGTACGCGATCAGCAGCACGAACGAGATTGCGAGGCTGAGGCCGTCTTCCTTGAAGCGCGCGCCCGGGCCGGTCAGTGAGTGGAACGCCGCCGGCATCACGAGCGCGATCGCAGCCAGCGTGAGCAGCGTGGATTGCGCGCGCGCTCCTGTCACGTTGAAGCGCTGGTGCTTGTACTTCAGTCCGCCCGCCAAAGTCGCCGCGCCGAGCACCAGCAGAATATTGCCGATGATGCTGCCGGTCAACGACGCCTTCACCACCGAATACAATCCCTTGCGGATGGCCATCACGGCGATGATCAACTCCGCGGCGTTGCCGAACGTCGCGTTGAGCAGGCCGCCCGCGCCCTGCCCGGTGTAGCGCGCGAGTTCTTCCGTGGCGTGGCCCAGCCAGCCGGCAAGCGGAATGACCGCCAGGCACGATGCGATGAAGATCAGCGTGTGCGCTCCCGGCATGAGGAATTCGAGAGCGATGGTGATGGGGACGAAGATGAGTAGCCAGTTCAGCATGCGACACCACTAGCGAGTTGGACGGAATTCGAGCGTGCTCGCCGCATCCACCTTGCCAAACTGCATCGGGTAGCTGCGCGCGTTGTAATAATCCTGCCACTGATCGGAGTAGTGGCGCGAGAGCACCTGGCCGGATTGTCCGATCGGGATGTTGAGAAGCGAGCGATCCCAATCGCCCAGGTCGGCTGTCATCCGCATCGAAGGCGCGAGCGTGCGGCTGGTCTGCTTGACG
>JAOAPT010000023.1 GCA_025463045.1 Candidatus Solibacter sp. | reverse complement strand
CGGCAGAGAACGCGGCGGTGCCGTTGTTCGCGGCGGGCGTTCCGAAGAAGAGAGCAGTGGCGGCGGCGTCGGAACTGCTGGCGCAACTGGGGCTCGCGGAGCGACTGCACGCGCTGCCTTCGCAGCTTTCGGGCGGACAGCAACAGCGTGTGGCGCTGGCGCGCGCGCTGGTGCACGAGCCGCGGCTGGTGGTGTGCGATGAACCGACGTCGGCGCTGGATCACGAGACGGGGAACGCGGTGATGGAACTTTTGACCAATGTGGCGGTGCGTCCGGACCGCGCGGTGGTGGTGGTGACGCACGATGCGCGCGTGTTCCAGTTTGCGGACCGGATCGCGCACATGGATGACGGGCGGATTGTGGAACAGCAAATTACTGTGGGGGTGAACTAATGATCAAGTACGGATTGCCTGTTTTCGCGGCGTTGACATTGACGTTCGCGATTTTGAAGATCACTGCATCGCAGCCGGTGAATGCGAAATTGACGCCGCCGGCCGCGCCTCCTTCGGCGGTGTATGCGAACCAGGTGGGCGCGGTGGGGTTGGCGGAAGCCGAGTCGGAGAACATTGCGATCAGCCTGCCGGTGCCCGGCCTGGTAACGCGGGTGGATGTGAAGGCGGGCGACCAGGTGCGGAAGGGCGCGCGGTTGTTCTCGCTGGACGATCGCGATTTGCGCGCGGAACTGGCGCTGCGGCAGAGCTCGCTTGCGCTGGCGGAGACGAAGCTCGAGAAACTGGCGATGTCGCCGCGGCCGGAGGATCTGCCGCCGGCGGAAGCGAAGGTGCGCGAGAGCGAGCAGCTTTATCAGGACGCGGCGGTGCAACTGAATCTGATCGAGAGCGTGCGCGATAAGCGGGCGATCCGCGACGAAGATTTGCAGCGGCGGGGGCTGGCGGTGAAGGCCGCGGAAGCGCGGGTGGACGCAGCGAAGGCGGAGCTGGCGCGGCTGCGGGCGGGGACGTGGAAGCCCGATCTGGACATCGCGCGGGCGGAGGTGCAGGAGGCGCGGCGGCAGGTGGAGCGCGTGGAGGCGGACCTCGCGCGGCTGGTGGTGATGGCGCCGATCGCGGGCGAGATTCTGCAATGCAAAGTGCATGCGGGCGAGTATGCGCAGGCCGGTCCGCTGGCGCAGCCGCTGATTTTGATGGGCGGTACGGAGCGGCTGAATGTGCGGGCGGAGATCGACGAGCAGGATGCGTGGCGGGTGAAAGCGGGCGCGACGGCGACGGGCTCGGTGCGCGGGCACGGCGGCGAGCGGCTGGCGCTGCGGTTCGTGCGGGTGGAGCCGTACGTGATCCCGAAGCGGAATCTGACGGGGGATAGCACGGAGCGGGTGGATACGCGCGTGCTGCAGGTGATCTTCGCGCTCGATGCGGGGGCGCGGGTGTACGCGGGGCAGCAGCTCGACGTGTTCATCGACGCGGGAGGTGCGAAATGAAGCGGGCTTGGTGCGTGATGATGGCGGGGGCGGCGCTGGCGTGGAGTGCGACGACTCCGGCGGAGTTTCATTCGCGGGCGGCGGGGGCGAGCGGGGATCCCGCGGTGTCGCAGTGGTGGAGCACGTTTCAGGATCGCGAGCTGGATTCACTGATCGAGCGGGCGGTGCGCGCGAATCTGGATCTGAAGATTGCGGCGGCGCGGCTGATGGAGGCGCGTGGGTCCCGCGGGGTGGCGCGAAGTGCGCTGCTGCCCTCGGTGGAGGTATCGGACTCGCCGCAGCGGGTGCGCGGCGGGCTGGCGCAGGGCTTCTCGAAGACGTACGAGACGAACATTCTGCAGCAGGGGTTCGATGCGAGCTGGGAGCTCGATCTGTTCGGCGGGAAGCGGCATGGACTGGCGGCGGCGACGGCGGATGTCGTGGCGACGGAAGAGGCGCGGCGCGGCACGCTGGTGAGTCTGCTGGCGGAGGTGGCGCTGCATTACGGAGAGCTGCGCGGGACCCAGCGGCGGCTCGGGATCGCGGCGGAGAACATACGGGTGCAAGCGGACTCGCTCGGGCTGGCGAAGGTGCGGGCGGAGGCGGGGCTCGGGACGGAATTGGATGTTGCGCGGCAGACCTCGCAACTGGCGGCGACGCAGGCGATGGTACCGGCGCTCGAGGCGGCGCGGGAGGCGGGCATTCACCGGCTCTCGGTGCTGCTCGGGGAGGAGCCGGGCGCGCTGTTGGGGGAGTTGAGCGAGGCGAGAGCGCTGCCGGCGACTCCGCCCGTGGTGCCGGTGGGGCTGACGAGCGAGCTGTTGAAGCGGCGTCCGGATGTGCGGCGCGCGGATGCGGAGGTGACGGCGGCGAGCGAGCGGGTGGGCGTAGCGAAGAGCGATCTGTTCCCGAAGATTGTGCTCACGGGAAGCGCGGGACGGCAGGGGACGTCGTTCTCGGGACTGACGTTGGGGGCGGGGAATTTCTTCGCGGCGGGTCCGGCGATCAAGCTGCCAATTTTCACGGGCGGGAGGTTGAAGGCGAACTGGGAGACGCAGAGGCAGAGGCTCGTGCAGTCGCAGTTGGAGTATCAGAGTGTGGTGCTGCGGTCGTTCGAAGAGACGGAGAATGCGTTGACGGCGTGGGGAAGGGAACAGGAGCGGCGCGAGCGATTGCAGAGTGCGGCGAGGGCGAGCAGGGAGGCGACGGGGATGGCCACGGAGTTGTATACGAGAGGGCTCGCGGATTTCTTGAGTGTGCTGGATGCGCAGAGGGAGCAGTTGAGGATCGAGGATGATCTGGCGGTGAGCGATACGGCGGTGGTGACGGATCTGGTGGCGTTGTATAAGGCGCTGGGTGGGGGATGGGAAGACAATACTGGCCGCAGATAGGCGGGGATGGGCGCAGATAAGACAAGGCAACGGAGGCGCGGGGGCTTACTCCCACCGGATCTGTTCGTCGCCGGTGAGGGCGAGACTCAAGACCTCCTGCTTCGTGCGGTCGAATTCGATGTTGACGAGGCGGCCGGCGAAGGGTTTGGAGATGGTGAGGGTGGGCAGGACTTCCTCGGGGCGTTTTTTCGCGGCTTGCAGGACGGAGCGGACGGTAGCGCTGTAGGGGACGGTGAGGGGAGCGCCGTTGACGACGATGCGCATGTACGGGTTGACGCCGACGCCGCGCGGGATGGGGAAGCAGGAATTTGCGCAGGCATCGGGATCGGCCGGGAGCGCGGCGCGCGTCGCGGCGATGCCGAGAATCTCGCTCTGGTCGGCCTTGTAGAAGAGGCGGTAGTAGCCGACCTGGGGCGCGAACTGGAGGAGATTCGTCGCGGGTGCGGGGCGGTCCTCGATGGCGCCGTGCAGGTTGAGGCGGGCGGACGCAGGCACGATGGACGCGCCGCGGCCAGTGGGCTTGGGGACGAGATCGTACCAGGCGGTTTCGACGCCGAGCAGGTCGTCGGAGACTTTGATGTCGACGTTGATGGTGTTGCCTTGTCCGGAGACCTGCATCGGGGCAGCGGTGAGATCGGCGGACGCGGCGTTTGCGCGGAGGATGGGGCTGATCACCTGGAGCCGGCTGCCGGGGATGAGGTCGACGAAATCGCGCTTGCCGTCATCGCGGAGGAGGCGGATGGCGGCGCCGGTGGGGAGGGGAAGCGACTCGAGGATGCGTGCCGCGAGGGTTGCGCCCTGGCCCGCCGGGATGCAGCCCTGGGATTCGGCGCGATCGATCAGGTCGGTGAGCCAGCCGCGGGATTGGCGAAGGAGGGCGTCGCGGTGAACGGTGACGGTGATGGCGGAACGGCGGCGGCGGATGGTGAGCGCGTCGCTTTCCAGGCAATCGGCGGTGGCGCGGATGGGGGCCGTGAAGGTGCGCTGGGCGAGATCGGGCGTGGCGACTCCGGGCGGGATGAGGGTGCCGGAGGTGAAGCGCCAGGCGCGCGGTCCTGGCTGCCGGACGGCGCACGCGGAGAGCAGGACGAAGGGAAGTGCGTGCTGGATTTTCAGCATATGCTAAAAATCTAGCACATTATTCCTTCTGGAAGGAGGCGAGGAGGGCGTCGAACTGTTTGCGATTCGCCTCGACGGTTTTGGACGGGCCGGTGAGCTTGATAAAGATGTTGCCGCCGGGGCCTTCGACGATGGCGCCGAGGAGGCGGTAGTTGTGCGCGGTGGTTTTCTGCTGCGTCATGGGGCCGCCCATGCCGGTGTAATCCCCGGAGCTTTCGATGGTGGTGACGGCGAGGCCGTGGATGGTGCGCTTGTCGACCTTGGCGTCGGAGGGCTGGCCGGCGCGCTGGAACTGTCCTTTCCAACGGTCGATGTTGGCCTGGATGCTGCCGCCGCTGCCCTGACCGAAGAAGTAGGCGGCGCATTCGGCGATCTCGTGATCGCCGGGGGCGGACGGGATGGAGTAGGTGGCGGCGCGCATGGGGCGGGCGGCTTCAGTCTTCCAGCCTTGCGGCGTGGTCCACTTAAGTCCGGCGGCCGATTCGGCGAGCAGGAGCGGGGCGAGGGCGAGGATGGCGATGCAGGTGCGCATGACTCCAGTTTAGCGAAGCGCGGTTTAGCGAAGCGGGGCGGGCAACTTCGAAAAGTGCTCGCCCCGGTGCGGCGGCGACGACCGCTTCCTTGACGGTCGCGGCTCGGATTGTGGCTCGGCTCCTCGATTCCATTTGAATGCCGCGGGCGAGGCGCGACTGGCAAAGCGCGAGTCAGGGTCGCGGGATTGATCGGGTCGGCGAGCGGGCGAGACGATGTTCTCAGGTGACCTTGCGGCGGAGGCGGAAGGCGGCGATGGCGAGGGGGGCGGCGAAGAGCAGGAAGGTGCTGGGCTCGGGCGCGCCGGAGGTCGCGGGGTCGCTGAATAGCTGGAAGGCGAGCTCGAAATTGAGGTCCGAATTGGGGACGGTGTTCAGGCTGGAACTCAGCATCGCGTTGCTTGCGGGGGCGGAGTTCAGGCCGGCCCAGAAGATGGGGGAGCCATCGTCGGTGGAGCTTGTCGCGCCTTCGTGGACCTCGAGCCAGTAGGTGCCGGCGGCGAGGGCCACGGAGGAGGCGAGGTTGAAATCGACGATGTAGAAACTGCCGGACGCGACGCCGGTCAGAGCGGAGGAGGAACCGGAAGAGATCAGGCTACCGGGGGTTCCCGAAGAATTGTTATAGAACGCGTAGCTTAGCGTTCCGCCGAAAGACCCGGGGAAGTTGGCCGGAGTGGGCAGGGTGTCGCCGAAGAAGCGGACGCCGGTAATGGTGGTGCTGGAACTCAGGACAAAGTCGTCGGCTCCGCGAACCTGGGTGACGTTGACGCCGCCGAATGCGGGTGCTCCATTGTCATAGACTACCGTCGAAGCGGTGGCACAGGCCGCGGTAAGCAGGATGCAAAGACAGCCGGTGCTCTTCACGTAATTTCTCATCTAATTTCCTCCGTGGTTGGGTAACGGCGCGATGCCCTCGTGTAGAATGGCGAAATACGCAAAACGGGGCTGCGGGCCGTTGAGGAATAGTGACATGATTCACCGGCGGCATACTTTGAAGGTTTCCTTAAGAACTCTGGCCGGGCCTTAAGAATATGAACTCAGGTAGCTTTGGCGGCGAAGAGGGTGATGCCGCGGTTCTGTGGCGGTTTGCGGAATGCGAATTCGACGGCGCGAGCCGTCAACTGCGCGTGAAGGGCGCCGTGGTGGAGGTGGAGAGCAAACCGATCGAGGTTCTCCATCAGTTGCTGCTCCACGCAGGCGAGGTGGTCACGAAGGACGAGCTGATGGAGGCCGTCTGGCCGGGGATCACGGTGGTGGAGAGTTCGCTCGCGACGGCGGTTTCGAAACTGCGGCGCGCGCTGGGCGACGATCCGCCCGCAATCGTGGTGACGGTGACTCGGGTGGGATACCGGCTAGGCGTACCGGTATGGCGACATCAGATCGAGCTGCCCGGAGTGCAGGCGCTGGGGTTTTCGCCGGGGGAAGCGGTGCCGGGTCGCGAGCAGTGGCAGTTCGTCCGGCGGTTGGACGTTTCGACCGGGAGCGAGGTCTGGCTGGCAGAGAATCGGAAGACGCACGAGAAGCGGGTCTTCAAGTTCGCCGCCGATGCGACGCGACTGCGCAGCTTGAAGCGCGAGGCAACGATCTCGCGGCTGCTTCGGGAAAGCCTGGGCGAGCGTGCCGATTTCGTGCGTGTGCTGGAGTGGAACTTCGACACGGCGCCCTATTGCCTGGAGAGCGAATACGGGGGACTGAATCTGGAGGAGTGGGCCGAGGCCGAGGGTGGTCTGGCGAAGGTGTCGTGGGAGCGGCGGCTCGCGATCCTGATCGATACCGCGGCGGCGGTGGCGGCGGCGCATGACGCGGGGGTTCTCCATAAGGATCTGAAGCCTTCCAATTTGCTGGTGGCGGCCGATGGGCAGGTGCGGGTCGCGGATTTCGGGAGCGGCGGGCTGGCGGAGTCGTCGCGCCTGGACGCGATGGGGATTACGCGGCTCGGGTTCACGAGTCATGGGGACGACGGGCTGACGGGCACGATGATGTACCTTGCGCCGGAGGTGCTGGCGGGGCAGGCGCCGACAGCGGGCTCGGATGTCTACGCCCTCGGCGTAATTTTGTACCAGATGGCGGCGGGCGATTTTCGGCGGCCGATCGCGCCGGGGTGGGAGAACGAGATTGCGGACCGGCTGATTCGCGAGGACATTGCGGCGGCGGCGTGCGGCGATCCGGCGCGGCGAATGGCGGGGGCGAAGCTGCTGGCGGAGAGTTTGCGCCGGCTCGAGGAGCGGCGGCGGGAGCGGACGGAACTCGATCTGGCGAATGCACGGGCGCAGACGGCGGAGCGTCGGCTGGCGGTGACGCGCGCGCGGCTGCCGTGGATGGCGGCGGCGATGCTGGCGCTGGCGCTGGGGTTGGCGGGCAGCGTGCTTCTTTACGGCAGGGCGTCGCGGCAGACGGCGATCGCGGCGGCGATCAACAAGTTTCTGGCGGACGATCTGCTGGGGCGGAGCGATCCATTCCAGAGCGGGAAATCGGGGGAGACGCTGGCGGACGCGATCCGGCAGGCGTCGCCGAATATCGACAGGCAGTTCCGCGGCGAGCCGGAGATTGCGGCGCGGCTGCATCACGCGATTGCGCGCGCGTTGGACAATCGCACGGAGTTTCCCGAGGCGCGCCGCGAGTACGAACGGGCGGCGGAGTTGTACGCGGTGGCGCCGGACGCGGTGATTGCGCGGCTGCAGCGCGCGTCGATGGAGGCGCGGACGTACGAGAAGGGATCGCTGGCGACGGCACGGTCGATGATCGAGGCGCAGGAATCGCAGATCAGAAAGATGGGGCGGGTGCGGGAAGACGTCGCGGTGTGGCTGGCGTCGGCGCGCGGGATGGCGGCGCTGATGGGGAACGACGCGCGGACGGCGGCGACGCAATTCCAGGCGGCGTACGACGGGGCGTCGAAGTTGGCGAGCTTCGATGAGAGCGCGCGGCTGACGTTCAAGCAGCGGCTGGCGTTCGCGTCGATCCGGCTGGGCGATGGGGCGCGCGCGGAGCGGTTGTTCGGCGAACTGATCGAGGCGTTTGGGCGCGCGAACGGCCCGGAGAGTGCGCAGGTGCTGCGCGTGCGGCTGAATCTGGCCCAGGCGTACATGATCCAGAACAAGCATCGCGAGGTGCTGCGCGAGACGAGCGCGATTTATCCGGCGTACCTGGCGAAGTTGGGCGAGGATCACGAATTGACGATGCAGGTGCTGACGACGCGGGCGCAATCGGAGGGGAGTCTCGGGCTGTGGCCGGAGGCGATCCGCGATGATCTGGCGATCTATGGTGTGGCGCTTCGGAAGCAGGGGCCGCAATCGTTCTTCGCGATCGCGACGTTGTCGGACGCGGCGCTGGCGCAGTGCCGGGCGTCGCGGAATGCGGAGGGCGAACGGAATGCGCGGGACGCGTATGAGAACTCGGTGAAGGCGTTCGGGGCGCGGGCGGGATTGACGGGCGGGACGGCGTACGCGCTGGCGAGTTGCTGGATCGGGATGGGGCGGTTGGCGGAGGCGGGGAAGTTGCTGCAGGAGATCGATACGAAAGTCGTGGCACAGTTGGCGGGGATACCGGATTGGTACGCGAATGTGGATCTCGCGCAGGCGGAGATTGCTTATCGACAGGGGGATCTGGCGAGGGCGCGAAAGCATCTGGAGACGGCGGCTCCGGTATTTCAGAAGGCCGATGCCGAGCCTTATCAGAGGCGGGCGCTGGATGAGCTACGGGCGTCGGTGGATAAGTGACGGGAATCGAGGCATTAAAACAGAAGATAGCGACAACCAAAGAAAGAAACGTTCGACGCCGATGAACGCCGATGAACGCCGATAAGAAAGGGATGAGGTCAAAGAGCAGAAAGGCGATTTCGCCACGTGGGGCTGCGAAGCGGTGAGAGAGTTAGACGGAACTTACTTTTGCTGGAGTTGGATGAGCGGGCCGGTGTGG
>JAOAPT010000019.1 GCA_025463045.1 Candidatus Solibacter sp. | reverse complement strand
TCGTGCCGAAGGGCTATCGCGTGTTGCAGGGGCGCGCCTGTAACGAGGGACGCCGGCGCGTCGCCGTGCTCTCCCCGTACTTCCCATTTCCGCTCGCGCACGGCGGCGCGGTGCGCATCTACAATCTCCTGCGCGAAATGGCGAAGGAGTTCGACATCGAACTCTTCGCCTTCACCGACGCACGGGTCGATCCCGCGCCTGTCCTCGAGTTCTGCGCGCGCGTCGCACTCGTCGAGAAGCCGCGCTACCGCGAGCCGCGCTGGAACAGCCTGCGGCCGCCCGAAGTTCACGAGTTCCGCTCCACCGCCATGCGACAGGCGCTCGCCGAAGAGCGGCGCGCCTTCGAATACGAAACTCTGCAAGTGGAGTACACGCAGCTCGCCGAATACCCCGGCGACATTCTCGTGGAGCACGACGTCACGTTCGATCTCTTCACCCAGATCGCGCGCCGCGAGCGCACCTGGAGCGCGGCGTGGGACGCGTACCGCTGGCGTCGCTTCGAGACGCGCGCGCTGCGCCGCTATCCGAAAGTCGCTGTCATGTCGGAGAAGGACGCCGAGATGGTGGGCGCGCCCGCCGTCGTCATCCCTAACGGCGTCGACCTCGAACGCTTCCGCGCCGAGCCCGAGACGCCCGGCGAGCGCCTTCTCTTCATCGGCAGCTTTCGCCACTTCCCGAACGTCGCCGCGTATCGCTTCTTCACCGAGAGCGTGTGGCCGCTGCTCCGCGAAAAATTTCCGCGCCTTACGCTCACCGTAATCTGCGGCGCGGACCATCTGACCTACTGGCGCGCCTTCGCCGATTCGCCCGAACCCAAGCCCGACGCCCGCATTCGCCTGCTCGATTTCGTCAGCGACGTGCGCCCGCTCTACGTCGAAAGCAATTTGATCCTGGTGCCGACCACAGTCTCCGCTGGCACCAACGTCAAAGTACTCGAGGCGATGGCAATGCAGCGCGCGGTGATTTCGACGACGTCGGGCTGCGCCGGCCTCGGCCTGCTGCACGATCACAGCGTCTGGGTCGCCGACACGCCGGAAGCGTTCGCCGCGGGCATCGCGACGCTAATCAACGACCCCGAGCGGCGCGAGCAGATCGCGCGCGCCGCCTACGGGGTCGCGCGGAGGAACTTCGATTGGAGCGCCATCGGCGAGCGCCAGCGCGAGTTGCTGCGCTAAGTGTCTTCCACCCCCGAACACCCCACGAAGCCGTTAGTGTCGTCCAACACCCCACGAAATGCACGAGGCTCGTTTTTCGTGGTTTTCGCGCTTACACCGACGCCAAGGCCTGTTCAAAGTCGGCCAGCAAGTCGCGCCAATCTTCGATGCCAACCGAGACACGCACCAGGCCGTCCGTCACGCCGCTTTCGGCGAGTTCCTCCGCCGACATCCCGGAATGCGTCGTCGATTTCGGATGGCACACCAGCGACTCGACGCTGCCGAGCGAGACGGCGTTGCGCGCGATGCGCACGTTGCGCAGGAACTGGAAGGCCGCTTCCTTGCCGCCCTTGAATTCGATCGAGAACATGCCGCCGGGGAAATCGCACTGCTTCGCGAAAATGCGCTTCTGTTCGAGGTCGGTGAAGAGCGTCGGGTAGATGACCTGCGAGAGGTCCTTGTGGCCGTGGAGCGCCTCGGCGATGCGCTGCGCATTCTTGCTCTGCCGGTTCATGCGGAGCGCGACGGTGGAGAGGCGGCTGTCGAGCATCCAGCATTCGTCGGGCTGCAGAATGTTGCCGAACATGCTGCGCACGCTGCGCAGCTTCTGGATCATATCGGCGCTATCGGTGATCGCGACGCCGCCCAGCATGTCGCTGTAGCCGCCGAGGTATTTCGTCGCCGAATAGAGGCAGAGGTTGGCGCCGAGCATCAGGGGGTGTTGGAAGACGGGGCCGAGGAACGTGTTGTCGACCATGACGACGGGCTTCGAGGGATGCCGGGCCGCGGCCTCGGCGGCGCGCTCGATATCGGTCATGATCATCGTCGGGTTGGCCGGCGTTTCGAGGTACACGATAGCGCAATCCTTCGTGCCGCGGATCGCCTCCTCGATCGCGTCGGCGCGGCCGGAGGCGACGGGGACGCCGTGCATGCCGAGCGGCTTGAGGAATTTTTGGATGAGACCCGTGGTGCCGCCGTAGAGGGGCGTCGTATAGACGATCGCGCTGTCCGGTCGCGCGTAGGCGAAGAACGCCGTCTGGATCGCGGCCATGCCGGAATTGAAGACCGCCGAGTAGCAGCCGCCGGCTTCGAGGGGAACGATCTGGTCTTCGAGGATCTCCGCATTCGGATGCGAGAAGCGCGAGTAGATCAGTTCAGCGCGTCCGCCGTTTTCCGGCTTCACTTTTCCGGTGATGATGGCGAACGCCTTCTCCGCCTCTTCCGGATTCGCGAAGACGTAGGTCGAACTTCGGAAGACAGCGGGCCGCGCCGAACCCACCGAAAGCGTGGGATCGAAACCTCGCGTGAGGACCGCGGTCCGCGGCCGGACTACTCCGTGAGTGTGCTCTTGGTCGGACATGAAACCTCTCCCACCCAGAGTGTACCGCCATCGGCGGCGAAGCGAACAACCGAGCGGTGGTGCTTTGTTGCAAGGGTTACGACGTAGTTCGCGCCCCGCGGCGAAGGGTGGCCATTACCCAGACAATCACGGACGCGCAGAGGGCATAGGAGATCAATTGAAAAGCGTCGGTGGAATCGAGCGGAGCCAGAAGGTAGGCGGAGACTCCGAGCGTTGCGGCGGCCAGCGCCGCTGCGAGTCTCCAGGGACCGCGATAAGCCAGCCCGAGGACGAAGAGCAGATAGATATTGGTGAAATCCGGGGGCGGGGAGCCTCGGAATATCATCCGCATCAGGAGAGCGGAAATCCCCACCAGGCACAACGAAGAAATCAGAGCTACTGCGCCGGCCCCTTTAGCTTGCCGTAACATTGCCCCTTCATTTTAGAAGCTGGCAAGATGTGCGGGAAGACCCAAAAGGGCTAAGTCTCGGCTAAATCTGGATGGATAAATCCTAGATGGATAAATCCTAGATGAATGCCATCGTCTTCACGCCCGAGATGTCAAAGGGGCGGCGGCAGCGCAGATTCTTGCACGTCGCCTTGTCATCCAGCAGGACCATGTAGCTTTGCGCCTTCAGGAATTTCGCCCGATCGCGCTCATCGGCGCCGCCGGGCAGGCGGTCCTTCTTCTTGCGCACCATCCAGCGCAGCTCGTAGGTTTCGGAACTGCGGCAGTAGGGGCAATTCAGAACCGCCGGCTTGGTAGTCTGCGATTCGCTGTAATACGCGCGTTCATCCATTGGGTTACCGGTCGGCGATCGGAATCCACGTCTGGCCGTCGGGGTTGCCCTTGTACTCGGCGCGCGGACGGATCAGGCGGTTGTTGCGGTATTGCTCCAGCACGTGGGCGGTCCAGCCGGACATGCGGCTCACGGCGAAGATCGGCGTGTAGAGATCGATTGGAATGCCGAGGGAATAATACGCGGACGCCGAGTAGAAATCGACATTCGGGTTCAGGCCCTTGACTTCCTTCACGGTCTCTTCCATGCGCTTCGACAGGCGGTAGAGCTTTTCCTGTCCGGTGCGCTTGCCGAGTTCTTCACTGAGCACGCGCAGGTGCGTGGCGCGCGGATCGTCGGTGCGGTACACGCGATGGCCGAAGCCTGGAATTTTGACCTTGCGGGCGAGCGTATTCTTCACCGCTTCGACGGCCTCTTCCTCATCGCCGAGGCTGAGCAGCCACTTGATCACGTCCTGGTTGGCGCCGCCGTGCAGCGGTCCTTTGAGGGCGCCGATGCCCGCCGTGATCGCCGAATAAATGTCGGAGAGCGTCGCCGCTACCACGCGGGCGGCGAACGTCGACGCGTTCAATTCGTGATCGGCGTGGAGCGTCATGGCGACGTCGAAGGCGCGCTCCATGATTTCGTCGGGCCGCTGTCCGGTGAGGGTGTACAGGAAATTGGCGGCGAAGCTCAGGTTCGGATCGCCCGGGATTATGGGCTTGCCGTTGCGCAGACGGTCGTAGGTGGTGACCAGCGTCGGCGTCTTGGACATCAGGCGGATCGCCTTGCGGTGGTTCGCCTCCGCCGACATGTCCTGCGCTTCGGGGTCGTACAGGCTGAGCATCGACACCGCGGTGCGCAGCAGGTCCATGGTATTGACCTGCGCGGGTGCGGCCTTGAGGAACTCGACGATCTGCGGCGGCAGTTCGCGCTCGGCGACCAGCGCCGCTTTGAGCTGATCGAGTTCCGCCTGCTTGGGCAGCCATCCGTTCCAGAGGAGGAAGACGACCTCCTCGAACTTCGCGTTGTCCGCGAGTGTGTGGATGTTAAATCCGCGATAACTCAGGACGCCGAGAAATCCGTCGATATAACAGATCTCGCTTTCGCCCGCAATAATGCCTTCCAACCCAGCCGTAGTCGTTCCCATAGCGCTCCGCTAGTTGATTCGCGCCGGGAAGAGCCCGGGCGCGAGATTATTATCTGAAACTGCCCTCAGAGGCCCGCCGGACATCCCTGGACCGGCGGAAACCCGATACTCATGTCCTGCCGCTCTACCCAAAGCTTCTCCTGCTGCTGGTTGCCGTAGTCGACCGTCATCAGCACGCCGGACCCGCAGGAGCGGCTGCGCGTGATGCGCGCGTTGTCGAAGCCGGTCCGGCCGCTGTTCGGACCCCAGTCTTCCATGAATTTATCGAACGGATAATAGCGGCACGGCTTCGCGTCCGTGCACCCGAACAAGGCGTACGCGGCCTTGTAATCGTGGGATCCCAAACGGCTGAAAAACTCTTTGAGCTGCCGCTCTTCGCGGTAGTTGTGAAACACGAACAGAAGGCTGCCGCCCACCACGACCAGCAGCAGCACCGAGATCACCACTGTCTTGATGATCTTCCCGCGCCGTTCTTCACCAGCGCCGTATTGATCCAGATAGCCGGCCATCTCTTCTTCGATTATGGCTCACTTTTTCGTTGCCGGCGCGGATGAAGGGTACGCTTTATCGTATGCGGCGATCGCGTCGCTGGTGATATCGAGCGCGGGCTTCGCATAGACGGTGTATGGGATGTCGACCACGACGTCGAGACCCTTCTCTTCGGCGAGTTTCTTCACCACGTCGCCCATTTTGACCGATGCCCTCTGCAGAATCTCGTTGCGGTCGCGGTCGACATCGGCCTGCAGGTCGTCGCGAAGGCGCTGCACGTCGCGCTGCTTCTTGGTGCCCTGCGCGTTCAAATCGCCTTCCGCCTGCGGGGTCAGTTTGCCCGCGTTGGTCTGCAGGTTCTGGGCGATGGTCGCGATCTCTTTATCGAGCGACTCGATCTGCGTCACGCGAGGCTTATAGCGGGCCTCCATGGCGGCGGAAGCGGCTTTGATCTCGGCCGATTCGAGGACCGCCTTTTGCAGATTGATCACCGCAACTTTGGTCTGGGCGGCGGCCACGTGGCCGAATACAAAGAGCGCTGAACAGACCGCAAGCGGCCTGAGCGCCAACCGTAAAGACATGAAACAAACTCCTGATTTGGTGTGTAATCTCTTAGACTAGCACAGCCGTTTTCCGGTTCCCTGTGAACTATTCCAAGACGCCGTGAACTATTCCAGGATGCCGAGAATCTCGTCTTCGCGCAGAATCAGATACTCCTTGTCATCGATTCTGATTTCTGCTCCGCCGTACTTGCCGAACAGGATCCGATCGCCTGGTTTGACGTCGACCGGCACCCGTTCGCCGTTCTCCAGAAGCTTGCCGCTGCCGACGGCCTTGACCTCGGCCTGCTGGGGTTTTTCCTTCGCCGTGTCGGGGATGATGATGCCACCACGCACCTGCTCGCCTTCATCCAGACGCGTCACCATAACGCGGTCATGCAATGGTCTTAAGTCCATGTCTATGATTATACAGTTGCACGCGGGATACACCAACGTGTCCACGGCATGTACACCTGCTACAAAGTGTATGTAAATTAACTGTACATCGTAGGCTTAATTACACCTTAACGTATTGATTCTACTATTCGCGGGTTTGGGGTGTAAGAATGCATAAGTAGCTGATGTAGGGTCGGCGGAGGAACCGAACCATGCAAGGCATAAACAAAGAAAACGATCGAAGGGCGAAATACCGTTTCGAAATAGAGCGGGATGTTCGCTACAAGCTGGCGGAAGACGGTGTGGTGGTGGCGGCGGGCACAGGTCGCACGCTCAACATCTGTAGTGGAGGCGTGGCGTTCACGTCGGAACAGGCATTGACTCCTGGTGGATTTGTAGAACTCTCCATTAGCTGGCCGGTGCTGCTGGACGAGACATGTCCCATGCGGCTGATCGTGTTTGGGCGGCTCCTGCGCTGCTCCGGTCAGCATGCGGTTTGCAGCATCGACAAGTACGAGTTCCGTACGCAATCGCGAACCTTTCAGCCGACTGCGCCGACTCGCTCCGATGGCATGCTGCAGCGTTGGGCGGATGGGGTCCGGCGAGAGACGTTGAGGACGAGCGTCGCGCGCGTCTGACGCGACTACTTGTCGGTCGAAGTAGAAGCGGCGGCAGGGGCGGGGGAGGGCTTGCTCTCCGATTTCGTCTCGCTCTTGCTCTCGCTTTTCGACTCGCCGCCGGACTCGCTCTTCGACTCCGATTTCGCGCCCGCGGTGGACGGCGACTTGCCGTTCTTCGCGTAGTCCGTGATGTAGAAGCCTGTGCCTTTAAACTGGAGCGCCGGTGCCGAAATCATGCGCTCCAACTCGCCGCCGCAGGATTCGTGCACAGTCAGTAACGGATCCGCAAACTTCTGCCTCACTTCAAAGGTTTCGCCGCAACGGTGACAATGATAATCGTAGAGTGGCATATTCTGTTGCAAGGCCCTCAGGTGCTTAGGCCCTTTTTCAGTGTATCAGATGCGGGAAAATCCTCTCCGGATGCGAGCTGGCCGCGGGGAGTTCACTTGTACTTTAAGTTTTGTAAAGCCCACCCATTTTGCTAACTTTCCCTGTAGTCGCCGCGTCTTATCAGCAGTGAAACGAAGAGCTTACATCGTCGGATTGCTGGTGGTTCTGCTGCTCTCGACCACCGGACGCACGGTCCCCGTCTATGGGAAAGTGGTCTCATCCGCGGTTCAATTCCATCAATATTTCCGCGACCTCAAGCAAACGAATACGATGGGTCCGATCGAGCGCTTCGTGTTCAGCCTGGTGCTGGCGAACGCCAAGGCGCCGAAGGCGAACGCGGTCGATAGCGACGCACCGCTCGGGCGCACGTAACCGAATACTCCCTCAGAGAACGAGCCCCAATCGGAGCCGCGACCGTTAGGAAGCGGTGGTCACGTGACCACCGCTCCGTACCCGTCGCGGCTCCGACTCCCTTAAGGTCGCCGCTCGGAAACAAAAAAGGCCCGGAGTTTCCTCCGGGCCTCTTTACTGCCTGACTGCTTGCCGACTACTTCTTTCTCGGGGCGGCCTTCTTGGTGGGAGCCGCGGCGCACGGGGTCGTCTTCAGATTTTCGATCTTCGCCTTTTCCGTGTCCATCGTGAGCATGAAGGGATCCTTCGTGAAGGCCGAAGGAACGCCTTCCCACTGGATCTCGACGCCCGCTTCCGGCTTGCCGGTCAACGCCGCATCGAGCTTCAGCGCCACTTCCGCATGCGTTGGATCGGAGAGCGCCACCAGCAGTTCCTTGCTGCGGCAGGACGGCTTACCCTCGACCACCGTGCCCTTCAACTTGGGTACCGCGGCGTTCTTCAGGGTGCCTTCGAAATACTGCTCGCCGCCCGTATCCGCGAGCTGGCCCTTGATTCCCATCCACAGCGCGAGCTGCGGGTTGGTCTTCTTGAACTCCTCTTCCTTCTCTTTCGCGATATCGCTGGCGGACTTGATCTTGAACCCGGCCGGGGGCATCGGATTGGCCTTGGCCATTTCCTTGAGTTCCTTCAACCCTGCATCGTCGCCGCCGTGATACTGGTTGTACGTGTTGTTGAGGTAGTTTTCGATCTGCTTGGGATCGGCAGTGCCGCCCAGCGTCGGATCCATCGAGACGGCGCGCGCCACTTCGAACAGACCGGCCGAGATCTTGTCGGGCTGCACCTTATAGAGGCAGACCTGCGCGGTGCCGAGTCCGAAAGCGATCGCCGCGCTATCCGGGAATTGCTGGAGCGCCTTGGTGTACGCCGCTTCCGCCGCCTTGCAGTTTTCCACGTTCTTGTCGGTACGATACTTGGTCATCAATTCGGCGCCGGGGCGCTGCGCGATGTTCACCATCACCGCCTTGGAAAGCGCGGCGACGTCGTTCTTGGTCTTGGTCCATTCGGCGTCGCTGGTGCTCGCCGGCTTGTTGGCCGCGGTAAAGTACTCGCCCACGTAATCGCCCAGCATCTTCGCGGCTTTCTCGCCGTTCGCCTGCTGTTCCGGCGTTACGCCCGGCTTCAACGTGTTCACCGACATCAGGTACAGCACGGTCAGCACCTGCTGCGGACCGGTCTTCGGATCTTTGAAGACCTGCTTGAGATCGCGGTTCATCAGCTGCGTGCCGATTTCGAGCACCTTGCCCGGCTGATTGGTGAGGTTGTAGGCCTGAATATAGTAATACAAGCGGTCGTCTTTGTAATCCGACTCCGGATACTTCTGCGTCCAGGTGTCCAGATCCTTGATCTGTTGGGCGGGGTTGCTCGCATCCTTAATGGTCTGGTTAAAGATGTCGTACTCGCCTTGATCTTTGACCTTCTTCTCGGGAGCAGCCTGCGCCTGCGCGAACTGAGCAGTTCCCGTGATGACCACCGCGCCGATTACGGCGATTGCGGCAATCCTCTGGAAAGTCCGATAAATATGATGCACGTGTGCCTCCTGCATGTTTTTTCGCTTTCAATTTACAGCGTTTGGGCTGCTGGATCCGTTTCGCGAACCTGGCGTTTTGAAATCGCTCCATCCTGATTCCGACCTGGCTGCAAGCTGATTGCCACTCAAGTGCGATGGGCTTCTGCGGAGTATAGCCGAACCACCTGAGTGGCGCAACATCCTGGACTCCATTTTTCTCTGCCCGGTTACGATCCAAATCATAGCAGAGGAAGACGATCGCATTTCGAAACATGACCAAAACGTGACCAAATCGGGTGCGGGAGAGTATGCTGGTAGCTCGCCTTCCTCAAATGCATTACATCGATCTGGCGATTATCGTCGCGTACCTGATCGCGATTACGCTCTTCGGCGCCCGCTTCCGCAGCGGACAGAAGAACTTGCGCGATTACTTCCTCGGTGGCCGCACCGCTCCCTGGTGGGCGATCAGCCTTTCGATTGTCTCGGCTGAAACCAGCACCCTCACGATTGTCGGAACTCCGGCGCTCGCCTTCGGAGGCAATCTTGGATTTCTCCAGATCGTCCTCGGCTACCTGCTGGCCCGAATCGTGATCTCTTTCGTCTTCCTTCCCCAATATTTTAAAGGGGAGATGTTCACCGCCTACGAACTCATGCGCCGCCGATTTGGCGAACGGGTACGCAAGCTCACCGCCTCTATATTTCTTGTGACGCGCGCGCTGGCAGAAGGTGTACGGGTCTTCGCCATTTCGCTGGTGATCTCGATCGTCCTGGGCACGGGCGAAATCGCCTCTATCGTTCTGATCGTCCTGCTCACGTTGTTTTACACTTTTGAAGGTGGCATGACCGCCGTGATCTGGACGGACGTCGTGCAGATGACGCTCTACGTGCTCGGCGCGATCGCGAGTTTCGTCATCATCCTGGGCAAGATTCCCGGCGGGTGGGAGCACGTCGCGCTGGTGGCCGGCGCGGCGCACAAGTTCACGATCTTCGATTTCCGCTTCGCCTTCGACATGGAGTTCTTCGCGCGCACGTACAGCTTCTGGGCGGGCGTCGCCGGCGGGTGCTTTCTCACCACCGCCAGCCACGGCACGGACCAGCTTATGGTGCAGCGCCTCTTGAGCGCTCGCGACGAACGCCAGAGCCGCACCGCGCTGCTGGCTAGCTGGCTCGTCATTTTCGTCCAGTTCACCCTCTTCCTGTTGATCGGCGTACTCCTGTTCGTGTATTACGGCGATCAGGGACTCGCAGCGCCCGCGCAGAAAGATCGCATCTATCCCGAGTTTGTATGGAATAATCTGCCGCCTGGGCTCGCAGGCCTGATCATCGCGGCGATTCTGGCCGCTGCCATGGCGAATCTGAGCGCGGCGCTGAACTCGCTTGCGTCAACCACCGTGGTCGATTTCTACCGCGCGCGTTCGAAGTCCGTGAGCGATGCGGCGGCGATGAGAATCGCGCGCTGGGCGACGGTGGCCTGGGGGCTGGTGCTGCTCGCGATCGCGATCGCGGCGCGAAACTCGAAGTCCGTGCTCGAAGTGGGGCTGACGATCGGCTCGATCCCGATGGGCGCGCTGCTCGGCGTTTTTCTGCTCGGCGTGCTTACCAAAAAGCCGCGCGAAGGCGCCGCGATCGCCGGGGTGGCCTGCGGTCTTACGGCCGTCCTCGGCATTCACTTTCTCACGCCCGTGGCGTGGACCTGGTACGTCTTGATCGGCACCGTTACGACCTTCAGCGTGGGGCTGTTGGCATCGCTTTTCCAGGGTCCGCCGCCTCCGCCCGAAGAAATCCTCGTCCGTCAACCGATTGGCGGGCCCGATCTTTTGCCGCCGCGACACGCTAACCCCGAATAGATTCCAAAGGACAAACCCGTCATGGAAAAAGCACCACGCACCGAATTGAAACGCGATCTTGGTCCCTGGGCCGCTGCATCGATCGTCGTCGGCACCGTAATCGGGAGCGGAATATTTCTGGTGCCTAAGACGATGATTCAAAAGGTGGGCACGGTCGAGGCGGTGTTCGCCGTCTGGGTCGTGGGCGGTTTGCTGTCGCTCGCAGGCGCGCTCAGTTATGCCGAACTCGCGGCCGCTCTGCCGGAGGCCGGCGGCGAGTATGCCTTCCTGCGCGAAGCGTACGGGCCGCTGTGGGGTTTTCTGTATAGCTGGACGCAAATGTGGGTCGCGAAGAGCGGCTCGATTGCCACCCTGGCCACGGGATTCTTTTTGTACCTCACCACATTCTTTGAACCCTTAAAAGGGATATTTTATACAATTCCCCTCCCGATCGGTCCCAATGGCGGTCCGCTGGAAATTCAGTATGGGCAGATATTCGCCATTTTTCTGATTCTTGCGCTCGGCTGGCTGAACTATTTCGGAGTGCGGATCGGCGGTAACGTCCAGGTCGCCGTCACCTTCGTCAAGGTCGGCCTGATCGCCGCTATCATATTCGCAGGATTGGTCTTCGGTCATGCGCACGAAGCCGTCTCCGGCCCTGTATCGCCGCTCACGTTCTCCGGTTTTATCGCCGCCCTGGTAGCCGCCCTGTGGGCCTACGACGGTTGGAACAACGTCAGCATGGTGTCCTCGGAAATCAAAGATCCGCAGAAAAATTTGCCGCGCGCGTTAATCGGTGGAACTCTTTGTGTCATCGCGATATATATGCTCGCCAATGCGGCATATTTTCACGTCATGTCTCCGGCTGAAGTCGCCGGCAGCACCCGGGTGGCGGCGGAAATGATGCGTAAAATTTTCCAGGCACCGGGTGCCGCGGCGGTCTCGATCGCCGCAATGATCAGTATTTTCGCGGCTTTGAACGGTTCTATCCTCTCCGGTGCACGCGTTCCCTACGCGGCCGCCCGCGACGGCTACTTTTTTCATGCTATCGGAAACGTACATCCGAAATATCACACTCCCGGAGTTTCCATCGTTGTTCTCAACCTCTGGGCCTGCCTTTTGGTGCTTTCGGGTAAATATGACGACCTATTTAACCTGGTAATTTTTGCCAGTTGGATTCTCTACGGCATGACTGCCGCGAGTGTTCTGGTGCTCCGCCGGAAGCGTCCTGACCTGGTCCGACCCTACAAGACCGCTGGCTATCCGGTTGTACCGGTAATCTTTATTATCGGCGCAATAATTCTTTTAGTTTCAACAGCTTGGGAGCGGCCTAGGGAGTCTATGATTGGCATCGGGCTGATCGTTCTGGGACTGCCTTTCTACTACTACTGGAAAAGGCGCCTCCCGGCTCGCGCCTGAGGCTGACCGTACTAGCCCATAAGTTCGGTACTTTTTGGCTATTAAAGTGCCAATAAAATCGCAATTCTAACCTTGAATTTCGTTACGATCAGGTAGAAGATTTAAATGTATAGTGGAATCATTAGCTAGGGTTCCTTGTAGATTCGGTCACGTGGTTATGTCATGACCGCGGACCGAGGGAGGGCCAACATGGATGTCAGCAAGATTCTCGCCGAATTAAAGGCCGAGAGAGAACAAATTGAACAGGCAATTCTCAGCCTGGAACGTTTGGCGCATGGACGGGGACGCAAGCGTGGCAGACCGCCGGCCTGGATGGCCGAAGTTGCAGCGCCCAAGCGCCGCGGTCGTCCGCCCGGAAGCAAGAACAAGGTTCAAGCCGCCTCCAACGGTCCCAACGCGCTCGCGTCGTAGCTCAACCTCACCGGCTTTCAACCCATAAACAAAGGGCCGGAGATCCACCCAGGATCTCCGGCCCTTGCTCATTTGTCTGCAGCACCTCTTAGAATTGCGCGGGTTCCTCGCCCAATTTCACACGGACTTTCTGGCGCTCGCCTCCGCGAAGGATCGTCAGCTCCAGGATGTCCCCGCCGTGCTTCTTATCCATCAGGCGTTTCAGTGTTTCTTTGTCCTCGATCGCCTGTCCTTCAGCGGCAACAATCAGATCGCCTCCGATGCCCAGCCGGTAGTTCCCGACGATCACGATCCGCGAGTAGCCGCGCAAGCCGGCCGCGGCGGCAGCCAAGCCGCGCTGCACTTCCTGAATCAGCAGTCCGCCCGACGACGGCAGCTGCAGCATTTCCGCCAGATCGCCCGCAATGTACACCGTGCTGATGCCGAGCGACGGGCGCGAGATCTTGCCCTTCGACTTGTACTCCTCGAGCATCGCCTTGGCGCGTGCGATCGGCAGCGCAAAGCCGATCCCGATGCTGCCCTGCGCGCCATAAATCGCCGTGTTGATGCCGATCACGTTGCCGCGCGAATCGAGCAGCGGTCCGCCGCTATTGCCCGGATTGATCGCCGCGTCGGTCTGGATCATGCCCTCCAGTTCGCGTTCCTCGGTCTGAATCGTTCGCCCGAGCGAGCTCACGATACCCGTCGTCAGCGTGCCTTCAAACTGGAAGGGATTGCCGATCGCGAGCACTTTCTGCCCGACCACCAGGTGATCGCTGTCACCCAGCGGCACCACCGGCAATTTGCGGCCGGCGTCGATCTTGATCAGCGCCAGATCGTTCTTCGGATCGAAGCCCAGCACGCGCGCCTTGTATACCTTCTTGTCGGAGAGCGTCACGCTCAATTCAGATCCGCCGCCGGCGACGTGATTGTTGGTCAGGATCTCGCCATCGGAGCTGATCACGAAGCCCGTTCCCGTGCCCTTTTCCGGATACACGCCGAAGAAGGTCCGCGTGAACACCGTCGACGTGATAAATACCGTGGCGTCGCGCGCCGATTTATAGATATCGATATTGTTCTGCTCGTCGGACGAAAATGCGCCGGCACCCGAGGCGGTCGCGGGCTCGCTCCACAGACGTCCCGCATTGCGTACCGGACGCAGCGCACGTCCCACATCCCAGTTCGCCACGCTGGTGACGACGATGAAACCGGCAGCCAACAGGGCGGCCCACAGGAAGGTACGCAGCACTCTCATGATTGAATTCTCCGTAATGTGTCGTAGACGGCCCGGGTCTGCCGTAGGGTATCCGCTTTTTCCCCGGATGTATCTATGACGAAATCCGCAAACTTTCGTTTCTCCGCCAATGGCATCTGCCGGCCGATGCGCGCGCGCACGTCGTCCTCCGACGCGCCCCCCCGCCTCAGCGCCCGCTCGATCTGTTGTTCTTCCCGGCAGGTCACCAGTATCAGTTTATCGAATCGCCGATAGCTCCCGGTCTCCACCAGGATAGCCGCCTCCACCACCGCGATGCCGTCCGGCTCCCGCTCGGCGAAGCGCGCGACCAACTCCTCTTCGCGCCGGATCACCGCCGGATGCACGATAGCGTTCAGTCGTGCCAGCCGCTCCGGATCGCCGAAAACCAGCGACGCCAGCGCGCGCCGGTCGATCTCGCCAGTCTCCGTCAGAATTCTGCTCCCGAACTCATTGACTACCGGCTCGTACGCCTCGCCCCCGCGGGCGAGCACTTCGTGCCCCAGTTCATCGGCCGCAATCACCAGGCATCCGTAACCGGCCAGCGCCTCGCCCACGAAGCTCTTCCCGCAAGCGATTCCGCCGGTGACGCCAACCTTCAGCATATTCCGGTGCGGCGCTCCGCCGAGGCCACGGTATTGACCATCAGCATCGCAATCGTGAGCGGTCCCACCCCGCCCGGCACGGGAGAGTACGCCCCCGCCTTCTCCACGACGTCGATCGGGTCCACGTCCCCGACGAGTAAACTGCCCTTCTTATCGAAGGCCGCCAGCCGTTCCGGCGAATTCCGGAAAATTCGCGCCACCCGCTCCCGGTCCGCGATATGATTCGTGCCGACATCGATCACGGTCGCGCCGAATTTAATGAACTCCCCCGTGACCATCGCCGCGCGTCCGATGGCCGCGACCAAGATATCGGCCTCCCGGCAGACTCCGGCAAGGTCGGGCGTCTTGGAGTGGCAAATCGTGACCGTCGCGTGCTCGTGCAGCAGCAGCATGGCGACTGGCTTGCCGACGATGTCGCTGCGGCCGACGACGACGGCGCGCGCTCCCGAGATCGGAATTGCGTTGCGCTTGAGCAATTCGATAATTCCGGCGGGCGTACAGGCGCGCGGCGCAGGCAGTCCCGCGACCAGCGCTCCTACATTGAACGGATGAAAGCCGTCGACGTCCTTCGACGGGGAAATCGCCATCAGGATCCGCTTCGAATCCACCTGTTTGGGCAGCGGCAATTGCACCAGAATGCCGTCGATGTCGGCGCGCGCGTTCAGCTCGTCGACAATCGCCAGCAATTCTTCGGTGGAAATCGAATCGGGTGGCTTGATCGATTCCGAATAGATTCCCAGATCGTGACAGGTCTTAATTTTATTGCGTACGTAAATCTCGGACGCGGGATTGTGCCCGACCAGCACCACGGCAAGTCCGGGCGGCCGGCCAAGCGCGGCGAGCGCCGCAATTCGCGGCTTCAACTCGCTTTTTATCTCATCGCGTACGCGATTTCCGTCGAGAATTCGCGGCATTCTTCTCAATCATAACGTGGGAAGATGCCGGACCGTGTCGCGTAATCGAGGGCGCCGCCGCGAATTGCTCGCGCAAGTGGACCGCCGCGGCGCTCGCTTCCTGACCTTCGAGCTGCGCGTGCAATTCGCCGGCGATCTCGAGAAATTTCCGGTAGCGGGGCTCCCAGATCCTCAGAAATGGCCGTGGATCCAACCGCCCGTCCACCGGCCCCCGCTGGTACAGCCGCTCTTCGAACGCCTGGCTGACCAGATTCTTTTCGAGCCGGTCCCGGCATGCATCCTTCAAAATGCCGGTCAACCAGATCAGTTCCTGATGGTCGAGGCGAGAGAGGGGATTCTTAGGGTCGGACATGGGGCTCTAGAAATATAACAGGTGGCCCGCCGGTTTGGAAGGCGGGGCTGGCCAGAAGTATTAGCGGTTCGCCTTCAGCCAGGGCTCGATCATTTCGGAGAGATCCCCGAAGGTCAGGTCCGCTGGCCGGCGGCGGAGATCGGCGCATAAGGCGGGAAGATCGTTCCTGAATCGGTCGTAGCGCTCGAGACCTCGGCGCCTCCCGGTAACGCCTTATGTCTTGAGGCAGCCGCAAGCCAGTTTCGAACTTTGGCGATCGCCTGGGTATGCGTGCCTCCGTGAGCATGAATGTCCTGCCCGGAAATGTCGGAAATGAACTGACGGTACCGATACGGCTCACGATCGAGAATGATGCGTACTTTCTTGCGTTGGCGCTCGCTCCCGAATCGTTTGCATCCGAAGAAGAGCCCTAGCTCCAACGGCATGTTGAACCGAGGAAGTCCGGTGTTGATGTCCAGGCCGACGTTCGAGATGTCGTGAATTCCATCATCCACTTCGAGGGCCGAGCGCGCTACAAATCCCAGACAGTAAACGGAGAACACGAGCGCGTCGAAGATGGGCTTGTAGTTTTCGTCAAAGGGGCAATTGATGAAAACGTGATTGCCGTGTAGTCGTGCGGGCCGAATCAGTCTTCAGGCCGAAGCGAGCCGGTCCAGGACGATTCGCGAAACCGCTCGCTGGATGTTCTTCGAGCCGAGGCTGCTCTTGACGGGTGACTTCTGAATCTTCGGGAGGCCATGCACTCCCGCTGCGATCAGGCGACCGCCCCTTCCGTGAATTACAACTTGGCCGGACGCACTCCTCTTCACGATCGCCCTGGCTTCCGCCAGAGCGTCTTTCTGGGTCGCGAAAACCGCTCCGGCTTTGCTGCTTCCTTGCCGCCGAACGGTCCAGCCTCTTCCGGATGGCACCACATGCACGGTCTTGTTCATGTGTTTCTATTCCGATTGTAGCTGAAGCTGAATACCGGCTGGACGCCCGACGTCTACTTCTTCGCCGCTGCGGGCGGAGATAGCTTCGCGTCGTGGGCTCAAACCCCAGAACGGCGTATCGAGCTGAGATCAGCGGTTGTGCGAAAATCGAGGCGTGCAGAATTACGCCGTAGTCATCCATCAGGATCCGGATGGTGGTTTCTGGGGAGGGGTTCCCGCACTCCCTGGCTGCTACTCCCAAGGTGAAACGGTCGATGAGTTAAAACAAAACATCCGCGAAGCGATTACGGGCGTGCTCGAGGTCTTGAAAGAGGAAGGCCGCGAGCCCGACTCGAACATTCAGATCCTGGACGTCGCCGTTTGAGATCGACACCGGGCAAGAGATGTG
The DNA here is from genome assembly GCA_025463045.1 of Candidatus Solibacter sp. Taxonomy (GTDB): domain Bacteria; phylum Acidobacteriota; class Terriglobia; order Bryobacterales; family Bryobacteraceae; genus Solibacter. The sequence continues at coordinate 164 of JAOAPT010000019.1, read as the reverse complement.
CCGGTTGGTTGAGGCGAACGGTTGGTCGCTTCGGCGCATCAGTGGAAGTCACCATATCTATTCCAAGCGGGCGAGCGTAAAGTGATCTCTGTGCCGTGCACCGCAATAAGGATTTGAAGAGCCGGACTTGCCCGCTCGGATCGCGCGTGACGCAGGCATCAGTC
>JAOAPT010000009.1 GCA_025463045.1 Candidatus Solibacter sp. | reverse complement strand
GGCGGCGAACTCCGACAGCCTGATCGATACCGGGTTCTTCAAGTCCGAGCGCCTGGTCAATATGAGCAAGCACGATTACAGGCTGGAGCCCAATGTCACGTTCTCGCCGGATATGAAATGGGTGGTCTTCCGCTCGAACATGCTGGGTCCGGTGCACGTGTACGCGGTCGAGATCGCGAAGAGCGGAAATAATTGATAATAAAGGTCGGAAGTCAATGAGCTACAAGGTTGCGCTTCGACGTACCGACGAAGGTTTCAGCGTATCGTGCCCCGGATTGCCCGGCTGCTGGTCGCAAGGGTCGACCGAAGAAGAGGCACTCGAGAATATCCAGGACGCAATTCGCGAATACTTAGCCGTCGCCGCCGTTCTGTCTCAGGATGCCGACATCCGTGAAGTCACGGTTGCGCTTCACGCAGTTCGCGCACTCGAAAGGCAGGCTTTTGGGTTGCTCGGCAGAGTCTCCACATCGTAATGACGGATGGGATGCGCATTCTCACAATCCCCCGCCACAATCCAATCGACGCCTTCACGATGGGCGGCATCGCGCGTGACGCCGGCCTAACGGTGGAACAATTCAGAAAACTGCTCTAAACGGGATGACATTCTCGCGAGGCGTATACTGGCACGTATGCCGATACTGGTGCCTGTACTCTTGTTCGCTGCCGCTGTTGCGCCCTATGACGTTGTCATTCGCAATGGGCATGTGATCGACGGGACGGGTTCGCCGTGGTATGCGGCGGATATCGGAATTCGGGACGGGAAAGTCGCGACGATCGGGCGGCTGGGCGACGCGGCTGCGAAACGGACGATCGATGCGCGTGGGATGGTCGTTGCGCCGGGGTTCATCGACATGCTCGGACAATCGGAGCTGACGATCCTGGTGAACCCGCACCTTCCGTCGAAGATCTTTCAGGGGATCACGACGGAGATCACGGGCGAGGGCAGTTCGATCGCGCCGTTGAATGATGCAATCGTGAAGGCCGACCACGTGAGTTACGAACACTACGGCGTCCAGCCGGTGTGGCGCACCTTTCGAGACTACTTCGCGCGCCTGCGAAAGCAGGGAATGGGGATCAATCTCGCGAGCTACGTCGGTGCGACGCAGGTGCGCCGAATGGTGCTCGGGGACGACAATCGCGCGCCATCGGCGGAGGAATTGGAGCGCATGAAGGTGTTGGTGCGCGATGCGATGCGCGAGGGTGCGGTGGGGCTCTCGACATCGCTTCAATACGCGCCGGCGCCGTATGCGAAGACGGAGGAGTTGATCGCGCTGGCGGCGGAGGCGGCGAAGCTCGGCGGGACTTACGCGTCGCACATTCGCGATGAGGGCGACGCGATTCTGCCGGCGTTGGACGAGGCGTTCCGCATCGGGCGCGAGGCGAGGATCCCGGTGGAGATCTGGCACTTGAAAGCAGCGGGGAAATCGAATTGGGGGCGGATGCCGCAGATCGTGGCGCGGATCGATGCGGCCCGCAAATCGGGGCTCGATGTGGCGGCCGATACGTACGGATATCCGGCGGCGTTCAATACGTTTTCTGCGGTGATTCCGCCGTGGGCGCACGATGGCGGAGATAAGAAACTGATCGAGCGTCTGAAGGATCCCGCGATGCGCGCGCGGATTCGCAAGGAAATGGAAACGCCGTCGAGCGAATGGAACAACGAATGGCAGCAGGTGAAAGGGCCGGAATCGTTCATCGTGAGCGCGGTGCAGAATCCCAAACTGATGCCGCTGCAGGGGAAGACCATCGAGGAGATTGCGAAGATCTGGAATAAAGATCCAATCGACACGGTGTTCGATCTGCTGATCGAAGACGAGGCCTTCACGATGGTGGGGATGTTCATCATGAGCGAACCGGACGTGGCGCTGGCGATCCGGCAGCCCTGGGTATCGATCTGCAACGATTCGCAGGGAACGGGACTCGAGGGTGTGCTGGGCAAGGAGCATCCGCACCCGCGCGCGTACGGCACGTTCCCTCGAATTCTGCGCAAATACGTGCGCGAAGAAAAGTTGCTGACGCTGGAGGATGCGATCCGCAAGTTCACGTCACTGCCGGCGCAGCGCATGCGGTTCGCTGATCGCGGCGTGCTGAAGCAGGGAATGTGGGCGGACGTGGTGGTGTTCGACCCGGAGACGGTGCGCGATCTGGCGACATTCGATCAACCGAACCAGTTGTCGGAAGGCATGCAGTTCGTGCTGGTCAACGGTGTGCCGGTGATCTCGGATGGGAAGATGACCGACGCGCTGCCGGGGAAGGTGCTGACGCGGTGATCGCCATGCCGCTCACGCCTGTCGAACTTCGGGAACTGCGGCATGAGGTGCGGACGATTGGCGAGCGTCTGCACGTTCTGCGCGACTTGGTGGTGGATGTCTATGGCGCTGACAATCGCGCGGCGGCGAGCTTCATGCAGGCGGTGGAAAACGTGAAGCACCTGCAGCACGTTCTGGCCAAGCCCCTCGAAGATCCTCCGGTAGCGCCGCCGCCGGAGCGAACCGGCATCGGTATCCTGGCGCTTTCCTGTTTGGTGGATTCGATCGGGGACAGCGACGATTCGGTGGTGGACGAACGCGATTCGGAGGAGGCTTGAATCGCGCGCGTGAAGCCCCCACTACGGGGATGGTGGTGTTCAAGCTTAAATCTTTCAGCTAAAGGTTTTCGGATCGGGTGGGCGTTTGTGCGAAGGGCTATAATCGTTGCTTCCATGTCACCGACTCTCGCGCGGCCCGAGCGTTCACACTTCCGTTGGACTGTATGCGCGCTCCTCTTTTTTGCGACTACGATCAACTATGTAGACCGGCAGGTGCTGAGTCTGTTGGCGAAGACGCTCGAGGTCCACATCGGGTGGACGGCCGATGAATACGGCAATATCACATCGGCGTTTGCGACGGCGTACGCGATCGGGTTGCTGGGTGCTGGGCGGCTGTTGGACAAGTTCGGTACGCGGATCGCGTTTGCGATCGCGGTGACGGTGTGGAGCGCGGCGGCGATGATGCACGCGGCGGCTACTTCGGCACTGACGTTCGGAATCGCGCGCGTGTTCCTCGGGTTCGGCGAGGCGGCGAACTTTCCGGCGTGCATCAAAACGGTGGCTGAATGGTTCCCAAAGCGGCAGCGCGGAGTGGCCACGGGGATCTTCAACAGCGGTGCGAATATCGGCGCGGTGGTGACGATCCTGCTGGTGCCGTGGATGGCGGAGAAATACGGGTGGCAATCGACGTTCATCGCGACCGGCGCAGTGGGGTTCATCTGGGTGGCGCTGTGGCTATGGCTCTACCGGCAGCCCGAGATGCATCCGAAAGTATCGCCCGAAGAGTTGGCGCTGATTCGCAGCGATCCGCCGGACCGGGTGGAGTCGGTGCCGTGGCGCCGCGTGTTTCCGAAGAAGGAAACCTGGGCGTTTGCGATGGGCAAGTTCTTCACCGATCCGATCTGGTGGTTCTTCCTGTTCTGGCTGCCGAAATACTTGCAGGACACGTATCACCTGACGCTGATGGAGATTCGCGTTCCGACACTGATCGTGTACAACGCATCGACGATCGGCAGCGTGGCGGGCGGGTGGTTGTCGGGGAATCTGATCAATCGCGGCTGGACGATCAACGCGGCGCGCAAGACCGCGATGCTGATTTGCGCGCTGTGCGTAGTCCCGGTGTTGTACGCGCCTTATGCGGGCAACATGTGGGTCGTGGTCGGAATCTTCAGTCTCGCGATGGCCGCGCACCAGGGATGGTCGGCGAACCTGTTCACGACGACGTCGGACATGTTCCCGCGCGTCGCGGTGGGCAGCGTCGTTGGTATCGGGGCGGCGGCGGGTGCGGCGGGCAATGCGCTCATGCTGAAACTGGCCGGACTGGTGGTGACGTGGACGGGCAGCTATTTCATCCTGTTCATGATCTCCGGTTCCGCATATCTGGTGGCGCTCGGGGTGATTCATCTGCTTTCGCCCAGGCTCGAGCAGGCGAAGCTGGATTAACGTTGTGCGCACACCGTCGGCGCTGTTCGCGCTGCTTCTGCTGACGGCCGGCTTTTACTGGAAACTGACGGTCTCGCACGAGTGGACGTGGCTCGAAGGTCCCGACCAGGCGAACGTCGTCCGTCCGTGGCTGGACCTTCAGGCGCGCGAATTCCACGCGGGAAGGATTCCACTTTGGGACCCATACGAATGGGCGGGGCACACGCTGATCGGGCAGGTGCAGCCGGGAATCACGAATCCGCTGAACTGGATCCTCTTCGCGATGCCACTGCGCGACGGGCATATTCCGATTTCGACACTGCACTGGTATTGGGTGCTGATTCACTGGCTCGGGGCGGTGGCGTGCTACGCGCTCTGCCGCGATCTCGGGGCGGGGCAGGTTGCGAGTGTTGCGGGCGGCGTGATGTTCGGCCTGATGGGCTTCGTGGGGCACATCGACTGGCCGCAGATTCTGATGACGGCGATCTGGACGCCCGTCGTGTTCCTGTTTTTCGCGCGGGTGGTGCGCGGCAAACGTGTGCGGGCGAGCGCGGCGCTATGCGGTGCGGCGCTGGGGATGGCGTTCCTGAGCGGACATCATGTGGTGCCGACGTTCACGGCGGTGCTGGTGGGCGCGCTCTGGGTCGCGCATGTGGCGCTTGCGTGGCGCCGCGGGGCTCTCCGGCACGCGGCGATCTTCTTCGCGATCTGGCTGGCCGTCTCGGCGGTCCAGGTGCTGCCGGCGATCGAGTACGCCAGGCAATCGCTGCGCTGGGCAGGCGCGCCGGAGCCCTTGCGCTGGGGCGAACCTGTGCCATACGCCGTGCACGCGCAGTACTCGTTGCAGTGGAGCATTGCACCTGGCATTGTGCTGCCGGGGATCGCGCTGCATGTGAATCCGCACGTCGGGTTCGTGGCGTTGGCGTTCGCGCTCGCCGCGGTGTGGTGGCGGCGGAAAGACGCGGCAGTGCGCTGGTTGGCAGCGGTCGCGACGGGCGGCCTCTTGATTGCGCTCGGCGGAGATTTTCCGCCGTACTGGCTGATCTACCGCTTCGTGCCGATGGTGGAGAAGGCGCGCGAGCCGGCATTCGCGATCGTGCTGTTCAATCTGGGAATCGCCGTGCTGGCGGCACTCGGGATCGCCTACTTCCGGCGATGGTGGGTTGGTGCGCTTGCGTTGGTGCTGATCCTGGGTGAAGCGGTGTATAACGCGCCGCGGCTGGCGCGGTTCGATCGGCCGGGATCGTACACGGAGATGGTGCGGGCGCAGTCGGACATCGCGGAATTTCTGAAGGCGCGGCCCGGATGGTTCCGGGTGGACTTCGACGACAACGAGGTGCCGTATAACTTCGGCGACCTTTATGGGATCGAACAGTTCGGCGGGGCGGTCAGTTCGATGCCGGTGCGCGTGCACCGGATGCTCGGCCGCGAGGAGACGCCGGGGATTTACGGGATTCGCTATAGAGTAGCGCGGAAGGCGTCGTCACCGAATCAAGTAGAGGTCTTCGCATCGCGGAGCGGGCTGAAGGTGTGGAGCGATCCGCGGATCGCGGAGGCGGTGACGGCGGACTACTCTCGCGTGATCTCGCGGAATTCGGAGCGTGTCGTAATCGAAGTGGAGATGGCGAGTCCCGGGCTGGTGCGGGTGGGCGATGCGTTCTATCCCGGATGGCGCGCGCGAGTGGATGGTGCGCGGCGTCCGGTGCAGGAACTCGATACGGTGCGCGCGGTGCGGGTCGACGCGGGGCGGCACAGGATCGAGTTCTTCTACCGGCCGGCGTCGGTGTATTGGGGCTTGGGGCTGACGATTGCCGGGCTCATCGCGGCTCTCATACTCTGCCGGTGGTAAGATCGCTTGAAATGGAGGCGCGGCGACATTGACGGGATGGAAAGATCATTGGCGGCCGCGACTGTGAGAAGGGGCGCTGTCTTCCGGGACGCGCTCGGCGCTCTGTTGAAAATGACGCGCCTAAAAGCGATGATGCATTTTCATCCCTTGTTGCGGCCCCGAACGGGGCCATGGCGAACTCCGTTGAAAATTACGCGCCAAGAAGCATCGTGCATTTTCATCCCTTGTTGCGGCCCCGAACGGGGCCATGGAGAACTCCGTTGAAAAACGCACCCCAATCGGAGCCGCGACGGTTACGGAGCGGTGGTCACGCGGCCACCGCTCCCTCACGGTCGCGGCTCTGTGTGAGGGGTCTTTCGCCGCGAAGTTTGCGGCGGAACGCCCGGGTTGACGGGCCACAAGTAACGATGGCCTGTCCCACTGAGAGATGGAACTAATGGAGATCCGTCCCGCGAGCGATCGCTCGCTCTTGATTTCGTTCGGCGATGAGATAACGTTCGAAACGCACTTGGCGGTGGCGCGCCTGACGCGATGTCTCGAAGGTGTGCGCGGGATTCTCAATCTGCATCCGGCGTACACTTCCGTGCTGGTGGATTTCGATCCGCGGCTGCGCTCGCACGCCGAAGTCGCGGCGATGATTCGCGAGCGGGAGGCGACGCACAAGCATGAGGCGCCGCCTGAGCCGCGTCATGTCGAGATCCCGGTGCGGTATGGCGGCGAGTTCGGGCCGGACCTTGGAGACGTGGCACGACATACGGGGTTAAGCGAAGCGCGCGTCGTGGAACTGCATGCGGCCGCCGAATACCTGGTTTACTTCGTCGGATTCTCGACCTGCTTTCCGTATCTCGGCGGACTGCCGCCCGAACTGGCGACGCCTCGACTGTCCGCACCGCGAAAACACGTGCCGGTCGGGAGTGTGGCGATCGGCGGTGCGCAGGCGGGGATCTATCCGCTGTCCTCTCCGGGCGGATGGCGGCTGATCGGGCGGACCACGATGACGCTGTTCGATCTGGAGGGATCGCCGCCGCCGTTGTTGCGGATGGGCGACCGGGTGCGGTTCGTGGAGGCTCGCATCTGACCTGGCTTCACGTCATCTCGCCGGGCCTGCTGACGACCGTGCAGGATCTGGGACGCTTTGGCTTCGCGCAGTATGGGATCTCGGCATCGGGTGCGGCCGATCCGGTTGCACTGCGCGCGGCGAATCTGCTGGCAGGGAATGCGGAGAATGCTCCGGCGCTCGAGATGACGCTTGCGGGCGGCGAGTTCGCGGTCGAAGGCGATGGAGTGATCGCGCTGGCGGGCGCAGATTTCGGCGCGAACGTGCCGCTCTGGGAAGCGACGACGGTGCGCTCGGGCGATGTGGTGCGATGCGGCGCGGCACGCAATGGGGCGCGCTGTTATCTCGCGGTGCGCGGCGGGCTCGACGTCCCGCTCACGATGGGGAGTGCGTCGGTGCACGTGATGACGGGCGTCGGCGGGCGGCCGCTCAGGAAGGGCGATCGCCTCGCAAGTGGAGGCGCGGTGGTGCGGAAGCCGCGCGGGCCGGCGCGTGGCGCTCCGGTGCAAAGCGGGACGGCGTACCTTCGCGCGACCGCCGGGCCGCAGGCGCGATGGTTCGGAGAGGAGCTGTACCGTGGCACCTACGTAGTGAGCGAGGAGACGAATCGAATGGGAATCCGGCTCAAGGGCTCGCCGCTGGCGGCGCCGGGCGGCCACATGATTACGGAAGGGGTGCCGCTCGGCGCGGTGCAGGCGCCGCCGGACGGACAGCCAATCGTATTGTTCGTGGAGCATCAGACCACGGGCGGATATCCGAAGCCTGCCAATGTGATCTCGGCGGATTTTTGGAAGCTGGGGCAGTTGCGGCCGCGCGATCAGGCGGCCTTTGAGAGGATTACCCTGGAAGGTGCGTGGAATCTGTTGCGGGAGCAGGAGGAGTGGCTGTACTCGATATGAAACTCGATTTGAACTGCGACATGGGGGAGTTGGACGATGCGGCGCATGAAGCGGCGCTGATGGAGTACATCACGTCGGCCAACATCGCATGCGGCGGACACGCGGGGGACGAGGGCACGATGGAACGGACGGCGCGGCTGGCGTTGGCGCGCGGCGTCAGGATCGGCGCGCACCCGGGGTATCCGGACCGCGAGAATTTCGGACGGGTAGAGATGGCGATGACTGCCGAAGCCATTGCGGACACGGTGCATCGCCAGATTGAACGGCTGCACGCGGTGATCGAGCGCGTCGGCGGGGAGATCGTCCACGTGAAGCCGCACGGCGCGCTGTACAACGTCGCGGTGAAGAACAGGGAAGTCGCGCGCGCGATCGCGGAAGGCGTGGCGCGCTGGAATCCGAGGGTGACGATCTTCGGACTGGCGGAGTCTCCGATGCTCGAGGTGTGGCGCGAGATGGGGATGCGGGTGTGGGGCGAGGCGTTCGCGGATCGTCGCTACGAGCCGGACGGAACACTACGCTCGCGCAAATTTCCCGACGCGTTGATCACCGACCCGGCGGCAGCGGCGGCGCAAGCATTGCGGTTCGCCAACGAGGGCCAGGCGCAAACGGTATGCGTGCATGGCGATACACCAGGATCGGTGGCTATCCTGAAAGCCTGCCGCGACGCGCTAAAATAGTGAAAATGAGGCTCTTCGCCGCTATCGCTTTCCTTGCCGCCACCCCGCTGTTCGCACAAAGCGATTGCACCATGGTGGTGACCCCGACCAGCTTCACGATTCCCGCCGACAGTTATACCGGGGAGATCGCGGTGACGCAATCGACGGGTAGTAACTGCGGCAACTTCTCGGTCGCGAGCCAAGCCAACTGGATTCACATTACGGCGGGCCAGACCGGCGGCGCGGTGCCGGGCAAAGTGAGCTTCACCGTCGATTCGAATTCAAGCGCCAACTCGCGCAGCGGCATCATCCGCGTTTCGCTGCAGAATGTCACAATCACGCAGAGCGGCGCGACGTGCCTGTTTTCGGCCGATCCGAAAAATCAGAATTTCCCGATCGATGGCGGCACCGGATCGTTCGCGGTGACAGCTAACTGTGCGTGGTCGGCCTTTTCCGGCGCGACGTGGATCAAGTTAACAGGCGGATCGCAGGGGTCGAGCAATGCGACAGCCGCCTATTCGGTCGATGCGAACCAGTGCGTTTCAGGGAGAAGCGGATCGATCACGGTGTCGACGGGCCTGCCGAGTCCGCCCGTGGTGGCGATCACGCAAGATGGATCGCAGGCGAACCTGACGCTGTCGGCGACCAGTGCAACGGCGCCGTCCGACGCGAAAGACTACCGCATCACGATCACGACGGGCGATGGCTGCGCTTGGAGCGCGTTCAGCGATGTGAGTTGGATCCAGATCACCAACGGCGCTTCGGGCGCCGGCAATGGCAGCCTGGTCTACCACCTCTTGGAAAACAAGAGCATCGTGCGCACCGGCAACATCCACATCGGCGCGCTGCTCTACACGATTACGCAACAGCCGCCGCCTCCTCCGCCCGTCGTGTTGAGCGGCATTGCCAACGCGGCAAACTACTCGACCGATGGAGTGTGCCCAGGCGAGATCGTCACCATCTTCGGCAGCAATCTCGGGCCGTCTTCGATCGCGACGCTGCAGGTGGAAAAGGGAGTGGTGATGAATTCGCTGGCGGGCACCCAGGTGCTCTTCGATGGCGTGGCGGCGCCGATGATTTACACGCTCGCCGGGCAAGTCAGCGCCGTCGTACCGTACGCCGTGGCGGGAAAGAGTAGTACGAAAGTCCAGGTACTCAATCAGGGGACGGCTTCGAATACCGCGACGATTAACGTGCAAGCCGCGTCCCCCGCGATTTTCACACTGGACGCGAGCGGATCAGGTCCGGGAGCGATTCTGAATCAGGATCTGTCGATCAACTCGTCTGCCAACCCGGCCGCGAAGGGCTCGGTGATCGCAGTTTACATGACGGGCGGGGGCGCGGTCACGCCGCCGGCTGCTGATGGGTCGGTGACCGCCGCGCCACCGCCGCTGTTGTCGCAGACGCCGACGGCGACGGTCGGCGGAGTTCCCGCGGTAGTCAAGTACGCCGGGGCGGCGCCGGACGCGGTCGCGGGACTGACGCAAGTCAACGTGGAAATACCGGCCGGCGTGCCATCCTCGATTGCGCTGCCAGTCATCATCAAGATAGGAAATTTCTCGAGCACGGGTGCGGCGACCGTCGCAGTGAAGTAGCCCGACTACCGGCGGCGCGCGCGGGTAGCGAGTAGCGCGATACCGCCTAGTGCGAGCAGAACGGTCGAGGGCTCGGGAGCGTCGTAGGTATCGCTGAGGCGGAAGATCTGGTTGTCGCCGGTGGTGAACAGCACGTCGCCGCTGAACGGATCGCGCGCCACGCCGTATCCGATGGCAGCCTCGAAGTTGTAGTTGACCAGTTGTACGCGAGTGCCTGGCTTGGGAGCGCCACTATTATCCACCTGGTAGTAACTGATCGAGCTGGCGTCGCCCAGAATCATGCCGGCAGTGGCGAAGGTCAGGTCGGCGGGAATGTAGTCGAACGAATAGGCCGCCACTCCGAGCGACTGCTGGGAGACGGAACCAACGGTGTAGGATCCCGGAGTTCCGCTGACGTTTGCGGTGTACCAATCCCCTGACGTGCTGCTGACTTTGAGCTGACTATTCCCGGAACCAGGTACATATTGAAGGCCGCCGATACTCGCCGCGATGCCGAGGTCGGTCAGCGTCGGGGCGCCGACGGCTTGCCCCAGGAAAGTGGGCAGCATGGTGTACAGGATGCCGCCATTGACCGTGACTAGACCTCCGCCCAGAGTGTCGCCGAGGTTGTTCGGCAGCGATTTGTATAAAATGGCGCCGCTGCTCTCGACGGAGACGATGTGGCCATTGCTGCGAATGAGGGGCAAGGCCCAGACGCTTTGCGTGAGGCTGGTTGGATCACCCAGTGACAGGTAAAGCGTGTTCGATGTGATCGCGATCCCCTCGTAGAGTCCGGTGGGGTTCGCGTCGTTGAAGCTGGCCAGATTGCTGACGTTGAAAAGCGTCAGGCCTCCCGGACCGCCGGGATCGAGGACCGGGTTGGCAGACACGAGTGGCGCGAAGGCAAGCAACGCCAGTGAAAAAGCCGAACCGAAAATCATCCTCCGAGCTGACATAACGACACAGGGCTTCGTGCAAACCCCTTTGGTGTTCTGCGATTATACCATCCGATGATTTCGGCGATTTGAGGTTACAGTCCTGGTACTCCGAGAGCTTTTGCCCGTTTGCGGGCGTCTGCGACCATCGGATCGGTGGGGCTGGCCTTGGCTTTGATGGCGAGGAAAGTCTTGTAAGACTCGCCGGCCGCGGGACTCTTCATCCCTTCCTCGGTGCGGGCGCGATAGTAGTAGACCTGGGGATAGTAGCGGAGACTGGGAATATCGTCGAGGAAGACGCTGGCGGCCTCGCCCTTGCGCTTCTCGCAGGAGCCGAACTCCGAAGAGGCTTCGGTAAACGCGTTGGCTTCGAGATAGGCGCGGCCGAGAACGAGACGGCCGATCCACGTGTCGGCAAGCTTCTGCGCTTCCTGAAACAGATCGATTGCAGCCTGAGCCTTGCCCTTATTGAGCAGGGCCTCGCCTTCGATGAGCTTTGCGTACGCGCGTGGTTCGGGTTCGAGGCGGGCGCCCATGGCCTTGGCGACTTCGAGCGCCTTGGCATCCTGCCCGAACTCCAGCAGCACACGGGCGGCGGCGTAAGAGAAAGCTTCGGTCTTACTGACGGCGAGTGCGCGATTGGCGGCCTCCAGAGCCTGGGCCTTATTCGCACGGAGTGCGGTGGCCAGGGCGGCGAGCTTGTTGCCATCGCCTGCGGATTTCGGATCGGCCGCCCGGTCCGCGGCGATGGCGGTTTCAAGGATGGCCGCAGCCTCCGCATCGCGGCCTTCGTAGATCGCCATGTCGGCCAAGCCGATGGTGGAGAGCGATGCGCCTTGCGCGCCGATGCCGGCGAGTTTCTGATATGTGGCGGCGGCATCGACGATCTTGCCGGACGCGAATTGGGAGAGCGCCGTCGCAAGGTACGCGCGGGTGTAGGCCGGATTCAACTTCATGGCCTCGCCCGCGTCGCGGATGGCATCATCGAAGCGCCCCGAGTACATTTCGTAGAGCGCGACGTTGTTGCGGTAAAGCGGCTTCTTGGGATTGAGCTTGACTGCCTGCCGGCCTTCCTCGATGGCGCGCGGGAAGTTGTGGGTGTAGAGCAGTGCGGTGGCGAGATTGATGCGCCCGGCGTCGTCGGCGGGGAATTGTTTGGTGAGGGTCGAGAACTCGTCGAGCGCCTTTTGATCGTTGCGCATGAACAGGTAATATGCACCGCGGGTGCGGTATTGTTCGCGGTCTGTCATGCGGGCCGTGCGTGCGATGGCCAACTGAAAATTCTTTTCCGCCTCGTTGCGATCGCCGAGATTGCGGTGCATTACTGCGAGCCCGGCGTAGGCGCGGCCCATTTCGGGATCGAATACGATGGCCTGTTCGAAGGGCCTGATGGCATCGCGGAATTTCGCATCCCACTGTAATTCCTGCCCCTTGGCGTACGCCTGGGCGGCTTCGAGCGAACTGGAACTGTATGTCTCCGCCGCGCGCAGTTGAGCGGATTCGGGAGTGGTATCGCCGAGCGCCTTGCGAATCGGTGCCGCGAGTTTTCCGGCGGCGGCGAGCACGTCCTGCTTGCCCTTGGCGTTGGCCGATTTTTCGACCAGCACTTTACTGGTGGCGGTGTCCAGGGCGCGGGCGCGGATCGTGTAGCCGCTGCCGGCGGGTTCGATGGCGCCGGAGACCACCACATCGATGCCTTCCCGGGCGGCCACGAGTTGCGCGAGCTTTTCATCGAGCTGCGTGGCGCCTGGCTGGAGCTGGCGAGCCACCGTACGCGCGTCGCCGCGGGAATACGAGTTGATGAACGCTGCGTCTCCGAGCGCGAGCGCAAATGTGGGTTCGAGCGTGCCATCGAAGACCGGGTCCTTGGTCGCGTTCTGGAAATCGGAGACGAGCAGGCGAACGGTCTTGGTAACCGCGGGCGCGGCAGGCACACCACCCTTTCGCATGTAGAGCAGCGACGCACCCATGATCACACCGACCACCATGCCGGCGGCGATGAACGGCAGATACCCGATTTTCTTGACCGGGGGCGCGGCGACGACGCCGAGCATCGTGCGTCCGGTGCGGTGTACTTCGAAGGCGTCGAGGTCTGCGAGAATCTCAACGGCCGTCTGGTAGCGCTCCTCGGGCTTGGTGCCGAGCATCTTGAGCACCATGTCGTTGATCGCCTTCGGAATCGTCGGCTCGATCTGGATCGGGGGTACCGGCTTTTCCTGAATGCGGCGCACCAGGGTTGCCATCGGATGATCCGCTTCGAAGGGCGGATTGCCGGTGAGGAGTTCGTAGAAGATGATGCCGAGCGTGTAGAGGTCGCTGCGCGAATCGACTTTGTGGCCTTGCGCCTGCTCCGGCGACATGTACGTTGGCGTACCTAGCAGTGCGCCGGTGCGCGTCATGTTCGTGGTGTCCATCGAGCGCGCGATGCCGAAATCCATGACCGAGGCCTTGCCGTCGGAATCGATCATGATGTTCTGCGGTTTGAGATCGCGGTGGACGACGCCTTCGGCGTGGGCGGCTTCCAGACCGCGGATGACCTGGGCCATGATCGGCGCCGCTTCGTCGGCGGGGAGTTTGCGGCGCTTGGCGAGAATCGCGGAAAGATCTTCACCTTCGATAAACTCCATCGTGATGAAGCGCGTGCCGTCGGCGCTGCCCAGATCGAAGATCCGAATGATGTTGCGGTGGGTGATCTGGCGCGCGAGAATCAACTCCTGCTTGAAACGCTGCAGGACTTGCGCGTTGCGCGCCAATTCGGGGCGGATGACTTTGAGGGCGACGACGCGATCGAGCTCCCGATCGTGCGCGCGGTACACGGCTCCCATGCCGCCTTCCCCAAGCAGTTTGATGATTTCATAGCGCTCGCCGAGCATGGACCCGGGACGCAGCCCCGAAGCGGGGGCCGCTTCGTACATCCCCGTGGACGCCGGACTGGACCATGCCGTCGCCTTCGTCTCCATGCCGGTGGTGTCTTCCGGCTGCGGAGTGGAGAACAGGGGAAGCGTCACGTTGTCCAAATCGACGGGCGTGGCACACTTCACGCAGAGCTTCGTGCCATCCGGGTTCGGAGTTCTGCATTGGGGGCAAATCATCGCATGTGCCGCCCGGCGCTTCTTAGACAGACGGGTAGAACTCCACTTTACGGAGTTTTGAACCCCTAATCAAGCCGCTACTCGTGTCGTAGCACCTGGCTGGGTTCCAGGCGGGCGGCGCGCCAGGCAGGCGGGAAGGCGGCGGCAATCCCGATGACGGCCAGGATGCCGGCTGTAAAGGCGAACGTAAGCGGGTCGGCGGGACGAATTCCGAAGAGTATGGAATCGACGGCGCGGGCAGCAGCGAGAGCGATCGGCAGGCCGACGACGAGGCCCGCGGCGACCATTCCCAGCGAACCGCGGAGGATCATCCAGAGCACCTGGGGGCGCGGCGCGCCGAGCGCGATACGGATGCTGATTTCCGGAGTGCGGCGCGCTGTACCGTAGGTCACGACGCCGTAAAGCCCGACGGCGGCGAGCACGAGCGCCAGGGTACCGAAGAAGCCGCCGATCACGGCGAGGATGCGCTGCTCGAAAATCGAGTCGTCGATCTGCTCGCGAAGCGTGCCGATGGAGGCGAAGGCGATGGAAGATCCGACGCGATTGAGCTCGCGATAGAGGGCCGGCATTAAGGACGCGGGGGAAATTCGGGTGCGCAGCAACATGGTCGACAGTCCGGCGTTCGCGTCCTGCGCGGCGGGGAGGTAGACGGTGGGGCGAGCAGGCTTTTGAATGCCGGCGTGGCGGATGTCGCGGACGACGCCGACTATGTAGGTGGGCTCACCGCCTTCAGGGCGGCTGTCGTCAAAGCTCAGCGTGCGGGCGTCGGGATGCGTCTCGCCGGGGAGGAATTCGCGAACGAAAGCTTCGTTGACCACGGCGATTTTGCGCGTGCTGTTCATGTCCTTGCGGTCGAACTCGCGGCCCGCTACGAGGCGCGTGCCGATGGTCTCGAAGTAGCGGGCGGCGATGTGCGCGGTGTCGACGTCGGCGGGTTCGGCGGCGGTACGTTCAGAGGCGGGAACGCGGATGGTCGCGCTCGAGGTTCCCATGAGGAAGGGGCCGGGGAATCCGTAGCTGACGGACGAGACTCCGGGGAGCGTCTCCAGTTGAACGGCGAGTTGGCGAATCGACGTGTGCACGTCCGACTTCGGATGACGCGGGAAATCGAGCGTGAAGGCGATGACGTTGTCGTTGCGGAAGCCGAGGTCGACGCCGCGGAGCGCCAAAAGATTGTGGCCGAAGAGGGCGGCGAGCGCGACCAGCACGACGCTGAAGGCTACCTGCGCGATCACGAGCGCGCGTCGTAGCGTGCCGCTGCCGGATGCTCCCGCGTGTCCGGCGCGCAGTGCGGCCGCTGGGTCGATGGCGGTGGAGCGCAGCGCGGGCCCCACGCCAAACAGGAGCACCGCGGCCGCGGCGATCGCGAGCGTGAAGAGCAGGACTGGCTGGTCGAGCGAAGCGTCGAACGGATTCCCGGAATTGCCGGGAAGAAATTGGATGATGAAGCGCTGTCCCTGTGCGGCTAACCAGACTCCGAACCCGGCGCCCGCCGTGACCAGGATGACGCTCTCCGCGAGCGCCTGCCCGACGAGACGGGCGCGGGTGGCGCCCAGCGAGAGGCGCAACGCGATTTCCTTTTGGCGGGCCGCGCCGCGTGCCAGCAGCAGGTTCGCGACATTGACGCACGCAGCGAGCAGCACCAGTCCGACGGCGGCCATCATGACGGCCAGCGGGCGGCCGAACTCTTCGCGCAACATGGAAATCCCAATTCCGGCGTCGCGCACTTCGAGGCGCTGCTCCAGCGCGCGCCGGCGGAATGCCGCATTGTAAGACGAAGGGTAGACGGTGTTGAGGTGCTGTCGCATCAGGACGTCGATCGCGGCCTGAGCCTGCCGCGCGGAAACGTCGGGACGCCGGCGCGCAACCGCCCAAAGCCACCAGTTGCCGGGGCTCGAGAAATTCATGCCGCTCATCTTGGCGGGCAGCCAGACTTCGGCGTGCCGCTCCACCTCGACGCCGCGAAATCCGCCGGCGGCGACACCGATAATTGTGAAGGGCTGTTCGCCTACGAGGATCTTTGTGCCGAGGATCGAGGGCTCGCCGGCATAGCGGTTACGCCAGAGATCGTAGCTGATGATAGCGACGGGGTGGCCGCCGGGCACGCGGTCGTCATCCGGCGTGAACAGGCGGCCGAGCGTGGGCGCGACGCCGAGCACGGCGAAGTAGTTGCCGGAGACGAACTCGCACTGCGTGAATTCGCCGCGCGCACCGGGGCGGGGTGTGAAGCGCGCCTTGCCGACGCCGGTGCGCGCGATCACGCCATTGAAGAGGTCGGTGCGGGCGGCAATTTCGAGATAGAGGGGATAGGAGATGAAGCCTTTGCCCCAGCCGCCGGTTCGGTAAAGGCTGATGAGTTCCTGCGGTTGCGCGACGGGTAACAGCCGCAGCATCAGCGCGTGAAATAGAGAGAAGATGGCGGTGTTCGCGCCGATGCCGAGGGCGAGCGAGAGCACGGCGGCGGCCGTGAAGCCTGGGTTGTTGCGGAGTCCGCGGAGCGCGTAGCGGGCATCGCGGGCGGCGGTCTCGAGCAGCGGAAGTCCCCGGCGTTCACGGTACTCTTCCATGGTCTGCGCGACTCCTCCGAATTCACGAAGGGCGGCAGTGTGGGCGGCGGCCGGGTCCATGCCGCGCTCGCGGAATTCGGCCTCCTGCATGGCGAGGTGGGAAGCGATCTCGGCATGGAGATCGCGTTCCATCCGTCGAGCACGGAAGAAGGCGATGACGCGTTGCGCGAAGGTGCGCATAGTGGGCTCCTATTCGGCGGGACGCAGGAAGCGGGCCATGATTTCCACGGTGCGCTCCCAGTCCTCGGTCTCGTGTTCCATCTGGCGCCGGCCGGCGCGGGTGATCTCGTAGAATTTCGCTTTGCGATTGGCGTCGCTCACGCCCCAGCGGGAGGAAATCCAGCCGCGATGTTCGAGACGGAGGAGCGCGGGGTAAAGACTTCCCTGGTTGAGATCGAGCGCGCCGCCGGAGATGGTCTGAATTCGTTTCGCGAGCCCGAAGCCATGCTGCGGACCCATAGTTTGCAGGGTGCGGAGGACCATCAGGTCGAGCGTGCCTTGCAGGATATTGATGTCTCGTGTAGACATTCTAAAGGAGAATACCGCTGTTCCTTTTGGATGTCAACAGGAAGGCCTGATGATATACTTCCAAACAAGCTGGAGGCTGTCTATGAACCGTCGAAATTTCCTTCGCGCGGGCGCCGCGGGCGTCGTCTCGATGCGCAACTTTCCGCACCATCTTTTTGCGGCTGCCAAGCCGAAAAACGCGACGGACCGCATCGTACTCGGGCCGCGAAAGATCGAACTCAGCCGGATGGCGATGGGCACCGGTACCAGCGGCAGCAACGGCAGTTCCAACCAGACGCGAAAACTCGGGTATCACGGCGTATCGGAACTTTTCCGCGCTGCGTACGATCAAGGAATCAACTTCTGGGATTCGGCCGATCAGTATGGCAGCCACACGTATATTCGCGAGGCGCTGAAGACGGTGCCGCGTGACAAGGTCGTGATCCTCACCAAGACCAACTCGACGACCGCCGCCGCGGTGAAGGCGGATATCGACCGGTACCGGCGTGAGATTGGCGTCGACACGATCGACATCCTGCTGCTGCACAATCAGCAGGCGGCCGATTGGAACGTGCGCATGCGTCCCTGTATGGACGTGATCACGGAGGCGCAGGACCGGGGGATCATCCGCTCGCACGGCATCTCCTGCCACACCCTGCAAGCGCTGAAGACCTCCGCCGCCGAACCGTGGGTGGAAGTGCAACTCGCGCGCCTCAATCCCGCGGGGCTGCACATGGATGCCGATCCGGCGACTGTCGTGAGCGTGCTGAAGCAGATGAAGCAGGCCGGCAAGGGCGTCATCGGAATGAAGATCCTGGCGCAGGGCGATCTGCGCACCAAGGCCGACGAGGCGCTGCAGTTCGCGATGGCGCAGGATTGCCTGGACGCGATCACGATCGGCAGCGAAAGCCGCGCCGAAATGGAAGACCTGCTGCGCAAGATCCCGGCCGCCAGCGTGCGCGGGTAAACGCCTATTTCACGTACACGCCGACCAGATTCGAGACGGGCGGAATCGACGACGATGCGGCGATGAAGAACTGCAACGCCATGACAAGGTGCCGGACGCCGTTGGCGTCGGGCACGCCGCCGAGAGAATCCGCTGAAGGCACGACGACCGGCATCTGGTAGACCGCCGCCAGATAGCCCGGCAGCGTGAAGACTGTCTCCGGCACGGGCTGGCCGGAGGGCGTGAAGCGTTTCCACGATCCGTAGACCGGGGTGACGGGAGACGTACCCGGGGAGTGCGCGATCGAGCCGGGCGGAAGGGGAGGCGCGGCGGGCCCCATTCCGGTGACATAGAGCGTGAGCGTGGAGCCCGCGGGCGCGGGGTGAGCGGCGTCATTCACCGTGCCATCCTGATTCCGCGCGTAGGCGTCGGAACCGGCCGGAAGCTGTGGATCGAGAAAGGAAGCGGTCAGCAGGCCGGGGAGGGAATCGACGACCGGCATCCAGACAACGTTCGACGCGACTCCGTGGGCGATGAGTTGCACCGCGGAGAAGCCGGGGACGGCGCGGGTACGCCATCCCAAGGGCGGCGGCAAGGGCGGGACGACGATCACCTTGCCCGCGCCGGTGCGGAGAATCGGTGCGGGGACGCCGTCGAAGCGGACCTCGATGCCGCCGAGAGTGAGAGGCAGGTCGCCAGCGGGATTGAGGCCGAGATCGATTTCCGGCGCTTGAAAGCCGGACCCGGTGAGCGAGTAGAGTCCGCCCACCACGATGGCGGTGGAGTCGCCGCTGAATGCGTTCGCGATGCCATCGAGGGCGACGGTCGAGGTGCTGGCAGTGTTGATGTGCAGTAGCGCGGCGAGGTGGGCGGAGATTTGCGGCGAGACCCCCGCGTAGAGCGAGTTGGCGCCGGCGAGCGCGATGCCGGGTACGCCGCACGCGTCGAGATATGTGGCGAATTCGAGCGCGGAACCGCTTGGATTGAGGCGGACGACGGCGCTGGTATTCGTGCCGCAGGACGGCCCTGCGACCAGTGGATTGCGCAACGGTAGTCCGCCGGCGGCGGAGATCGCCAATACGACGGCGCCGGTCTTATCGACCGCGATGGGTCCGGTTTGCACGCCGCAACTCGAGCGCAGGAGCGCGCTGTACACCGGCTTCCAACCGGTTGCCGCCAGCTTGCTGACGTAGGCGTTATAACCCACAAAGAATTTGGCGGGACAGTTCGCCAGCGGTTGGGGCGCGACGTACGCGCCGGGCGTCACGAAATCCGCGCCGCGGTCGGCCCGGCCGGCGATGAAGAGATTGCCCTGATCGTCGGCGACGAGCGAGGTCGGTGTGCCCATCCCCGGGAGGTAGGCCACCGCGCTCACCTGAGATGCGCCGCGATCCAGCCGCAGGACGAAGGCGGCGAAATTGGAAAACGGATCGTCCGCGACCGGCAGGCCCGTGCCGGCGACAATCGCCTGGCCGCCCGCATCTACCAGGATCGCGCCAGGGTAGGTGTACGAACCGCCCAGGTAGGTGGCGTAGACGAGCGAGGCATCGGAAGATAATTTGACGAGAAAACCCGTGTACGATCCCGGGGCGAGGGTCACCGGAAGGGTGCCGGGTGTTAGGGGGAATTGGAAGGAATTTGTCCCGCCTCCGACGTAGGCATTGCGGTCGGCGTCAACCGCGAGGGCGGTAGCACTGTTGCGCGCTTCCCCGCTGACGATGGCGGAATACATCAGCGCGCCGGCCGGCGAGAGTTTGGAAACGAACGCGGCGCTTTGTCCGGAGACGCCGATGCGCGGCACGGTCGAAGGAAAGTCGGGCGACGTGGTGGTGCCGGCGATGTACACGTTGTCCTGGTTATCCACCGCGAGGGCTACGGGGACATCCTGATCGGAGCCGCCGAGGTAGGTCGCCCACAGGACCGTTCCGTCAGGCGCCACCTTGGCCACGAAGGCGTCCGAGGAAGCGGTCCGCGTGATGAAGACCGCGCAGTCGGCGCCGGCCGCGACGCTGGTCAGGCCGGTGAGTTGCGGCGTCGTCCAGGTGGCGCCGTAGTCCGGACTGTAGGCGACGCTGTAGCTTCCGGCGGCCGCGCTGCCCTGGGCGAAGAGTCCTCCGGCCGGGGCGCAACGGTGGGGAAGAATCACGAACGGCGCATGGGTCTGCGTAAGGAACGGGCCTCCGGACGAGGCCTCGCGAACCCATGTGGCGGCGCCATCCGTACTTCGGTAGAGGGAGTCGGGCGTGCCGGCAACGAGCGCGTTCGCGTCATCGGGATCGACGGCGAGATTGAGGATCATCGAGAAGGTGTTCGGCGGGGAGGACTTCGCGGTCCACGTAGCGCCGAAATCGGTGGTCATCGCGAGGCTGCCGCTGACTCCGGCGGACGTGCCGGCGTAGATCCACCCGCGCTTCGAGGGCGCGAAGGCCGCAATGGAAGGCGAGCCGAAGCCCGGCGGATTGAGCGGCTGGAACGTGAGTCCCCAATCGCGCGAGAGATAGAGGCCGGCGAAGGAGCCGACGATGAGGGCGCCGGAGCCCGCTGGGTCGGCGACTAGCCCACCCTGGCAGAACGATTGGGAGCAGGGTTGTCCGCCTGTGGTCCAGGTGTCGCCGCCATCGAGGCTGCGGGTCACGATGCCGGTGAAGGGCTCGACCGTTGCCAGGCGGAGATGGTTCGCAGGGTCGATGACGAGCGCGCCGGTGAATTGGTAGATGGAATTGAAGGGATGGACCAACTTCCAGGTCGCGCCCGAATCGACGCTCTTGTAGATGCCCTTATCGCCGCCGGCGAAGAGGATTTGCGGGGTAACGGGGTCGGCCACGACGGCAATGACGTTTGCCGGAGGTGCACCGACGCGCGTCCAGGTGACGCCGAGATCGGTGGTTCGCATGATGCGCGCTTCGCCGAACGCGGGCTGGGCAGCGTTTTTGACGGAGATGTCGAAGGAGGTCGTGGTGCCGGCAATGTAAATATCGCCGCGTGAACTGGTGGCGATCGCCTGAATCGAGTTTTGACCGGAGTCGCCGAACGAGGCGACGGTGAATTGCTTCGACACGCTGTTCGAAGCGGATGCTGTGACAGCCAGGAAACCCGAAATTAGGAGTGCGGACGAGAGGTTCACACTCTAAGACCCTTTAGGGTCCGTTTCACCTACACTCACATTGGTTTTATGTTGATCGGCACCGGATGAAAGAGCAGGTCCTGGAAATCGAAGCTGAAATCTGTGAGCGGTGAGACGGCCGCCATGCGAACTTCGTCGATCGTGCCGTCGGGCTTGAGCGTGAAAGTCACATACGCGTCGGCGTCCAGCGTGCGATTCTTCCAGCGCGCGACGAACGTGGCGTACTGCCCGTGTTCGAGATAGCCGGCGAGGTCGGGCGACTGCGTGAAGTCGATGGAGAGCTTGCCGCCGTGCTCTTCGATACGAATGTCGCCGTACCAGGCGTCGCGGTAGCGACCTGCATACGCGGTAAGAGGTAGCGCTGGGCGGGTGTTCGGATTGCGCTTGCCCCCGGCCTTCTTCAACTAGACTACGGACTCTGCCATCGCCTTTTTCGTGCGTTCGCCATAGGCGGTCACCCAATCGGTGTCCGGCGCGCCGATGTAGTGATCGAGCACCGTATTGACGATCGCGTTGTGCGCACCGGTCGCCTCCTGATTGGTCAGAACGACGATCCCCAGCTTCAGTTCGGGAATGAGCGCCGTGCGCGAAACGTACCCGGAGAGCATGCCGCCGTGGCCGACGAGCTTCTTGCCGCGATAGTCGCTGAGATCCCAGCCGAGGCCGTACTGGTGGAAGCTGGGCTGGGTCGTGGCGAACGCGGCGGGCGCATCTTTCGGCGGTTCGCTGATCGGCAAGATCGTCTGTCCCGACCACATTTCGCGGGAGTGCGCGGCGGTGAACAGTCGCGTCTTGCCGACCGTACCGTTGCCGAGTTGCAGCGTCATCCATTTCGCGAGGTCGGCGACGCAGGAGACGATCGCGCCGGCCGGCGCATTGTTGTCCACGTCTTCCTGCGGGAGCGCCTCGAGTTTCCCGGAGAGGGTATTGTGCGGGATCGCCACGTCTTTACCGGATTTCAACGCCGCGGTATTGACGAAGGTATTGCTCATACCGAGCGGAGTGAAGATGCGGTCCTTCACGAAATCGTCCCAGCTTTTTCCGCTGACCGCGGCGACCAACTGGCCGGCTACCAGATAGAGCAGATTGTCGTACGCGTACGCGCTGCGAAAGCTCGTGGCGGGCTTGATGAAGCGCAGGCGGCGGATGATCTCCTCGCGGCTGATATCGCTCGGCGGGAAGAACATCAGGTCGCCCGCGCCGAGTCCGAGGCCGCTGCGATGCGTCAGCAGATCGCGGATCGTCATCTCGTGGGTAACGTACGGGTCGTACATCTGGAAGCCGGGCAGGTGCTGGACCACCGGATCGTCCCAACGCAGCTTGCGCTCGTCGACCAGCATGGCGAGCGCCGCAGTGGTGAACGCTTTCGTGTTCGAAGCGATGCGGAAGAGCGATTGCGCGGTGACGGGCGCGGGTTCGCCGATCTTGCGCATGCCGAAACCTTTGGTGAGCACGACGTCGCCATCCTTCACGATAGCAACCGCGATTCCGGGGACGTCGAACTCCTTGCGCGCCCGCTCCACTACCTGTTCGACATAATCCTGTGCCGGGCACAGTGCCGCCGCAAACAGGATCACGGCCGGCAGGCGAAAACGATTCAGCATCGAAAGCTCTCCGTCACTTCTGTAATAACTGATCGTACACTTCCCGCTTGGAAAGTCCACGCCGCCGTGCGACCTGCTTTATCGCGTCCATGCGCGGAACGCCGTCGCGGATGAGCGCGTCGACGGCCTCTACCATCGGCGTATCGTCCGGCGGGGGCTCGAGAGCCTTGCCGATGAGCAGAGTGATCTCGCCCCTGACTGAATCGCGCGCCGCGAGCTTCGCGTGGATCTCGGCGGCCGTGCCGCGCAGGAACTCCTCGTGGATTTTCGTGATCTCGCGCGCGACCACGACAGGGCGCGGTCCGAGCGCTGTCTCGATCGCTTCGAGCGTTTCCAGAATGCGGTGCGGCGCCTCGTAGAAGATCAACGTGGCGTGCTCGTCGGCAAGCGCTTCGAGTAGCTTCGCGCGCTGCCCGGTTTTGGGCGGCAGAAATCCGCCGAAGTGGAAGGAGTCCGTGGGAAGTCCCGAGGCGGCGAGCGCAGTAAGCGACGCCGACGCTCCGGGCACGGGCTGCACGCTGATTCCCGCTTCGATGGCGGCATGCACCAGGCGATATCCGGGATCGGAGACAAGCGGCATGCCGGCATCGGAGACGAGTGCGATCGTCTCGCCGGAAAGCAGGCGCGCCGTGAGGTCTTCAGTGCGCTCCTGCTCGTTGTGATCGTGATAGCTGATGGTCGGTTTGTGAATCTTGTAATGGTCGAGCAGCTTGCGCGTCTGGCGCGTGTCTTCGCACGCGATCAGGTCGGCCTCGCCAAGCACGCGCACTGCACGGTAGGTGATGTCTTCCAGATTCCCGATGGGCGTGGCGACTACGTAGAGCAGACCGGGCATGTATTGAGTATAGGTGGCGTCGCCCGTCCTGGACGTTTAGAGCTTGACGGTCCGATTCTCGCCGACCTCCGGCTGGTGCCCGGTTGCAATGCTCTTCACGTAAGCGATCAGCGTGGTCATCACACCGCCCGGGTTGTCCCAATCCTCCGCCTGCGCCCTTTAGAGCGGGCTCCAAAGCCCGGCGGTCTTCCTCTTGTTATCCACCGGACTCGCAGTGCCCGAGATGGAAACGAAAGTTTCCCTTCGACGAAGCTCACGTTCACGCAGCCGTCGGCCTCTCGGTCTCCTGCAGGACCATAGGGCGGGAGCGAAGATCCCTTGCCAGTCCTCCGTAATCAGCATACAGATTCGCGCACACTTCAAGAGGGCTCTCAGTTTAGTCGGTCCACCGGATTGTTGGTCAGCCATGAAGAGCGACGGGGCAGTTGAATTGCCATCGTGCGCGCGACGACCCTTCCGGCACATCGCTATACTCGAAAGTTAAGACAGAGGAGAATCTATGACTCCGCAGGAAGTCCTGGAATACGCGAAAACCAACGGCGCGCAGCAGCTCGATCTCAGATTCACCGATATTCCGAGCCTGCAACATCACGTCTCTTATCCGATGAATCAGGTGGACGAGAGCAGCTTCGAAGAAGGCTTCGGCATGGATGGGTCGAGCATCCGCGGCTGGGCGGCGATCCACGAAAGCGATATGCTGCTGATTCCCGATCCGACTACGGCGTTTATGGACCCGTTCGCGAAGGTGCCGACGGTGGTCATGTACGGCGACGTCAAGGACCCGATCACCAAACAGCGGTATGAGCGCGATCCGCGCTGGATTGCACAAAAGGCGGAACTGTACCTGAAGAACAGCGGCGTTGCCGATACGTCGTACTTCGGCGCGGAGGCCGAGTTCTTCATCTTCGACAACGTGAGCTTCGATCAGAATCAGCACTCCGGCTATTACTACATCGATGCTGAGGAAGGCCGCTGGAACTCCGGCCGGCGCGAAAACAATCTGGGTTATCGTCCGCGTTACAAGGAAGGCTACTTCCCCGTGCCGCCGACGGACCACTATCAGGATCTGCGCAGCGAGATGGTGCAGACCATGATCCAGTGCGGCCTGAATATCGAGTGTCACCATCACGAGGTCGCGACCGGCGGCCAGTGCGAGATCGATCAGAAGTTCGACACGCTGGTGCGCAGTGCGGACAATATGATGCTGTACAAGTACGTGGTCCGCAACGTCGCCAATAAGCACGGCAAGACGGTGACGTTCATGCCCAAGCCAATTTTCGGCGACAACGGCAGCGGTATGCACTGTCACCAGAGCCTGTGGCGCGAGGGTAAGCCGCTGTTCGCCGGCGAGAGTTACGCGGGGCTTAGCCAGATGGCGCTGTATTATATCGGCGGCCTGCTGAAACACGCGCGAGCGCTTTCGGCGATCATCGCGCCGACGACGAACAGCTACAAGCGACTGGTGCCGGGTTACGAAGCGCCCGTCAATTTGGCCTACTCGCGCCGCAACCGCAGCGCGGCGGTGCGCATCCCGATGTACTCGGCAAGTCCGAAAACCAAGCGTGTGGAGTTCCGTCCGCCCGATGCGGCCGCCAATCCATATCTCGCATTTGCCGCGATGCTGATGGCTGGACTCGACGGCGTGATGAATCGCATCAACCCGGGCGAGCCGCTCGATAAGGATATCTACGATCTCTCGCCTGAAGAGATGAAGTCGGTGCCCTCGATGCCGGGCTCTTTGGACGAAGCGCTCACCTGCCTGGAGGACGATCACGGCTTCCTGATGCGCGGCGACGTCTTTACCGAAGAGCTGATCGAGACGTACATCGATTACAAGCGCAAGAACGAAGCGGAGGCCGTGCGGCTGCGCCCTCATCCGTACGAGTTCGCGCTCTATTACGACATCTAGATTATGCAGGGCTCCGTTGTCCAAGTCAGTATCTCTCCGGGAGGCCTGCCAAAGCGCGCCATCCCGGAGGGTTTCGTCACGCCGCTCGGGATCGAAGGCGATCTTCACGCGCACCCAGGAATCCACGGCGGTCCATCGAAGGCGATCCTGATTATTGCGGCTGAGGTGATCGATGGGCTGGTGGAGCGCGGCTATCCGCTGTTCTACGGCGCGATGGGCGAGAACTTCACGACGCGCGGCATCGAGATTCGCGATCTGCGGATCGGTGATCAATTGCGGGTCGGCGGCACGCTGCTCGAAGTCACGCAGCCGCGCGGTCCGTGCTCGGCGCTCGATGTTTACGGCGATACGCTCAAGCTTGACGTTTACGATAAGAACGTCAAGCAGCGCGACCATTCCTCACCTCGGTGGGGGATGAGTGGATTTTACGCGAGTGTCGTCGCACCCGGTCCGGTGAAAGTCGGCGATGCGGTCTCGCTGATTTCAAAGCTGGCGTGAGATGAACGCCGCTGAACTCCCAGACCCCGAACGGGTACGTCACTACCTGGGCTCGCTACGGCAGGGGTTCCCGGATGCGTACCAGCGCATCGTGCAGACTCCTGCCGCATTGCGCATTGCGAACTACCTGTTCTCATACAGCGCGTTCCTTTCCGACGCGATGCTGCGCGAGCCGGAGCGCATCCTGCAACTCTCCAACTCGCGGACGTTTGGGCGCGTGCTCACGGTAGAAGATTATCGCGAGAAGCTCTATAGTTTTCTCGGCGCGGGTGTGCCGTCCGCCGTGGACTTCGCGCGCTTCCGGCGGCGGCATATTCTGCGAATCCTGTTGCGCGACGTGCTCGGCGCGGCGTCGCTGGCCAACGTTACTGAAGAACTCTCAAATTTGGCCGACGCGATTCTGGACGTCGCGTACCGACGGATTCGCGCGGAGCTAGTGGCGCGTCACGGCGAACCGCGGCTCGAGGATGGCTCACTGTGCGGCTTTAGCGTGATCTCGCTCGGGAAGCTCGGCGGAAAGGAGCTGAACTACAGCTCGGATATCGATTTGATGTTCGTGTACGGCGGCGCGGGAGAGACAGATGGGCCGGGCGTTTTGACCAACAAAGAGTTTTACAAAAAGGTCGCGAATCAGTACACCGCGCTGCTTTCGAGCTACACCGCGGAGGGACAGTGCTATCGCGTGGATCTGCGACTGCGCCCCGACGGCACGTTGGGCGAGGTCGCGATCTCCGAAGAAGGCGCGCTCGCGTACTACAGCGGCCGCGCGCGCGATTGGGAAAAGCAGATGCTGATCAAGGCGCGGATCTCGGCCGGCGAGAATGAACCGGGAGCCGCGCTGCTGGAGTTCGTCGAACCGCTGATCTATCAAAGCTCGCTCGATTTCCGCGCCGTCGAGGCGGTCAGCGAAACGCGGCAGCGCATCAGTGAAAAACTCGCGGCGAAGCGCGGCGGCCAGGGAGGGCTCGATGTCAAGCTGACGCCCGGCGGCATTCGCGATATCGAGTTTCTAGTGCAGTGCCTGCAGCGATTGTACGGCGGGCGAGAGCAGTGGGTGCGACACGGTGGCACCATGTTTGCGCTCTTCCGCCTGCGCGACAAGGGCCTGCTGTCCGACACCGAATACGCGCGGCTAGCTTCGGCCTATCAGTTTTTGCGCTACCTGGAGCACCGTTTGCAGGTGGAAGAAGACCGCCAGACGCACGCGCTGCCGACCGACTCCGAGCGGCTCGACGTGCTGGCGCGCAAGATGCCGCAGCCAATCGCGAATGGCGACGAACTGAAGCAGCGCCTGCAGGAGCATTTGGCGGCGGTGCGCGAGATCTACGATCGCGTCGTCCGCGTTCACCGCCAGCCGGCGCCCGCCCTTCCGGCGGATGTCGTACGCCGTGAAGAGCCGGAGCCTCCGCCTCCCGAGAGCCACGTCACGCGTGCGTTGGGGCAAAGCGCGCCGCGGTTGGCCACAGCCATCGCCGGCGCGAACCTGCGCCGGGGGCGCGTCCGCTTCGATCATTTCCTGGAAGACGCAGTGGCGTCGCCCGAGCGCCTCGCGCTCCTCGAAGCCGCGCCCGCCGGGGTGCTGGACCTGTTCGAACACAGCGCGCACTTCGCCGATCAGCTGCTGCGCTATCCGGAACTGCTTGCCGAAATCGGTGAGCCGTTTCAACTCGAAGGCGGAGCGCTCGCCGACGGAGCCGCGCTACGCCGCTTCTATCGGCGCCAGATGCTGCGCATTCAATGCGAGAGCATGCTGCGGCGCGAGCCGATCTTCACCACGCTCGGCAAGACAAGCGTGCTCGCCGATAGCGTGATCGCCGCCGCCTATCGCATCGCGCTCACCGACGCGCCGCCGCCCGCCTCTGCCGATTACCGGCCCGGCGACCAGATGATCGTGATCTCGCTCGGGCGCCTTGGCATGCGCGAGTTCGATCTCGGCAGCGATGCCGACGTCAACTTCGTGATCTCCGATGAGGATGCCGGCGAGCAGGTCTATTGGACCGGCGTGGCCGAGCGCATTATTCAAACGCTCAGTTCCTACACCGGCGAGGGCGTGATGTTCGCGATCGACACGCGGCTCAAGCCCAACGGGCGCGCGGGTGATCTCGTGCAGACCGTTAGTGCGTACAAAACGTACTTCGCCGAGAAGGCCGAGGCTTGGGAAGGGATCGCCTACATGAAGGCGCGCGCCCTCGCCGGGAATCTCGATCGCGCGACCACTTTTCTTCACGAGTTGCAGGATGTGGACTGGCGGCGATACGGACAGGGTATGCGGTCGAAAGGCGAGCTCGCCGAGATGCGTGCGCGGCTGGAGCGCGAGCAGGGTGCGCGCAATCCACTGAAGGCCGGCGTAGGGGGCTATTATGATATCGACTTCGCATTGATGTACCTGCGTCTGCGCGGAGCTGGAATTTTCTTCAAGGTGTTGAACACGCCCGAACGCATTGACGTGATCGAAAAGATGGGCCACCTGGAGCCCGCAGACGCCGCATTTCTGCGCGACGCGGCGACGTTCTATCGCGCGCTTGATCATGGGCAGCGCATTTCCACGGGCCATGCCGAGGGCAGTCTGCCAGCTTCGCAGGCACAGTTCGAAGTGCTTACCGATCTGGTGAAGCGATGGACCCCAGCGCACCTGCACGAGCAACCTCTCGATGTCACGCTGCAGGAGATCCGCCGGCGAACGCGCGAGTTCTTCGACCGTCTCTTTGGGGGCGCGTAGTGCGCGCCGCGAACGCAAATTCCCCACGAAGGCAGGATGTGCCTCCATGCGCTTGAAACTCACGCGCTTTCCCGCGTCACTCCTTGCCGTCGCCGCGACCATCTCCCTCTATCGTTGGGTGCTCGAAGTCAACGCGACCACCGTCGCACTCTCACTGCTGCTGGTAATTCTCGCAGTATCGGCGCGCTGGGGACTGGCGGAGGCGACGGTCGCTTCGGTGGTCGCGGTGCTCGCGCTCAACTACTATTTCCTGCCGCCGGTCGGCGAGTTCACGATTCAGGACCCGCAGAACTGGGCCGCGCTGGGAGCATTCCTGGTGACGGCAGTGACGGCGAGCCAGCTCTCCGCGCGCGCGCGGCGCCGGGCCGCTGAGGCCGAAGTGCGCCGTCTGGAGATCGAACGGCTCTATGCGCTCCTCCAGGCGATGATTCTCAGCGGCAACGTGCGGCGCACTTTGCACGAGTTCGTGCAGACCGTCGTCAAGGTGTTCGGCTGCGAGGCTGCGGTCTTCTACTACCGGCCTGGTGAAGAGGTTTTTCGATCCGGATCCGAAAGCGAACCTGTCACGGATCACGATCTGCTCGTAGCTGCCGAACTCGACGATATCTCGATCGATCCCGCACGAAGGCTGGCCACTGCATCCGTGCGTCTCGGCGGACGGCCCTTGGGCAGCATGGCTCTGCTCGGCGAATTGCCTTCGCCGCAGACGCTGCGCGCCATCGTCAACCTGATCGCGATCACGGTGGAGAAGGCGCGCGCGCTCGAAGACGCGAGCCACGCGGAGGCAGCGCGGCAAAGCGAGGTGCTGAAATCGGCGCTACTCGATTCGCTCGCGCACGATATCAAAACGCCGCTCACCTCGATCAAGGCCGCCGTTACCAGCCTGCTGAGTACCGCCCCCGGCGGCGACCACGAGCTGCTCACGATCATTAATGAAGAGGCCGACCGCTTGAACCAGCTCGCCGCCGAGGTGATCGCGATGGCGCGC
The DNA here is from genome assembly GCA_025463045.1 of Candidatus Solibacter sp. Taxonomy (GTDB): domain Bacteria; phylum Acidobacteriota; class Terriglobia; order Bryobacterales; family Bryobacteraceae; genus Solibacter. The sequence continues at coordinate 2,334 of JAOAPT010000009.1, read as the reverse complement.
GTTGAAGCCGGCAAACTGCACCTCGACAAGCGCCCGGTCGAGGCCGCGGCGTTGATCCAAAGTGCGCTCGCCGGGCTCGCCGTCAAACGGATCGCGGTTCAAATCGCGGAGGGGCTGCCGCCCGCTGTGTGCGACCCGGAGCTCGTGCAGCAGGTGATTAAGCAACTGATCGAGAACGCTCTGAAGTACTCGCCCGAGGGTATCCCGGTCACCATTTCGGCGGCACGCAAAGATGCGAAAATCGTGATCGGTGTTGCCGACCGCGGTCCCGGAATCGACGAAGACGAACGTGCGCGCATCTTCGATAAATTCTTCCGCGGCCGGCGTCATCGTTTCGAAATAAAGGGAACTGGAATGGGACTGGCGATCGCGAAAGGTATCATCGAGGCGCATGGCGAGAAGATCTGGGTCGAGAGCGAGCCGGATCACGGTTCGGCCTTCTACTTCTCACTGCCGGCGGCTGAAGGCGGGGCAGTTTGAGTATCGCCAAGATCCTGGTGGTGGATGACGATCCGCAGATTCGCCGCGTCATGAAAGCCACGCTCGTGGGCCACAGTTACGAAGTCATCGAAGCGCGCACCGGCGAGGACGCGCTCGAAAAACTTCCGCAGGAGATGCCCAATCTGGTGCTGCTCGATATGAACATGCCGGGGATCGGCGGCCTCGAAACCTGCCGTGCGATTCGCGCCGGCTCCGACACCCCCGTCATCATTCTTTCGGTCCGCAACACCGAGAAGGACAAAGTCGCCGCTCTCGACGCGGGCGCCGACGATTACGTCACCAAGCCCTTCGGCATCGAGGAGCTGTTGGCGCGCATTCGCGCCGCGTTGCGCCGTTCCCCTTCGGGTCCCGAAGGCGGCCCGCATGGCTTCACGTCGGCGAACCTGGAAATCGATTTCGATACACGCCGCGTCCACGCCAACGACAAGGACGTTCGCCTGACTCCCAAGGAATTCGAGATGCTGCGCTATCTGGTCGCGCACACCGGCCGTCCCGTCACGCATCGCGAGCTGCTCCAGGCCGTGTGGGGACCGGACTACGGCGATGAGCCGGAATACCTCCGCGTGTTCATCAATCAACTCCGCAAGAAGATCGAAGCCAATCCCAGCAAGCCCAAATATATCCTGACGGAGCCCTGGGTCGGCTACCGATTCGCCGGCTAGCGCTTACTCAATCCTGATCCTTTCTTTACGACTTCCTTAGCACTCCGCTTCTACGCTTAAGTCATGGAAAGTCGCGGTGAGCTTCGGATTGACCCGGGTCAATTGATCGGGGAGGCCTTCGCAGGCGAGATCGAACTCGTGGTGCCGTACACCGGCCTCGAGTTGACACGCGCCCTGCTACAGCTCACGCAGCAGTTGAGCGCGGGTCTGCAGGCGCGAATCCAACTGGTTGCCGTTCACACCGTACCTTACCCGGGGGCGTTTCGCTGCCCGACGGCGGCGCATGCGTTCCTGGTGGATCAACTGGTGGAACTCGCGGGCGAATGCACCCTGCCGGTGAGCCCGCAGGTGGTTCTCGCGCGCAGCCGCGACGAAGGCTTTCGTTACGCTCTGAAGGCCGAGTCCACAATTCTGGTTGGAACTCACCGCCATTTCTGGCGGACACAAGAAGAGCAGCTCGCGCGCATGCTGGTCGCCGACGGCCACAAAGTCGCGCTGCTGCACATCGATTGAGGAAGATTATGCTCGACGTGCTTTTCGTTGTGGTGACCATCTTGTTCTTCGCCGCGAGCTGGGCGTTTGTGAAAGGCTGCGAAAAACTATGACCCTGGAATACGTAATGGCGCTGGTTGTGGCGGTGGCCCTTGCCTGCTACCTCTTCTACGCGCTGCTGCGCCCGGAGCGCTTCTGATATGACTACCAATGGAGTACTGCAGATTTTCGTTTTCATCCTGGTGGTGTGGGCGTTGGCGAAACCCATCGGAGGTTTCATGGCGAAGGTGTTCGCCGGCGAATCGACGTGGCTGCACCGCATTTTGCGGCCCATCGAAACCGCCATCTACAAGCTGTGCGGCGTCGATCCATCGGTCGAACAGCGGTGGACGTCGTACGCCGGTGCGCTACTAGCGCTCAGCCTGGTGAGTCTGCTGTTGACGTACCTCATTCAACGCGTGCAGCAGTGGCTGCCCCTGAATCCGAAGGGACTGGGAAACGTCGCGGCGGATCTGGGTTGGAATAAGTCCGCGATCTTCACTACCAACACCATTTGGCATGCCTACAAGCCGGAAACGACGATGATCTATCTCACACAGATTCTCGCGCTGGCAACGCACAACTTTTTCTCCGCCGCGGCGGGCATCGCGGTCGCCATCGCGGTCGTGCGCGGCTTCTC
>JAOAPT010000002.1 GCA_025463045.1 Candidatus Solibacter sp. | reverse complement strand
CCGCCAGCGAAGGTAACGGCGAAGAGGTGGTCGAAGTCGGCGTCGGCGATCGTGATGCCGGCGGGTCCGCCGAGCGCCTGAAGGATCGCGGGTACGGTGTTGCTGTGGCCGGCGACAACGACGATCCCGCCATCCATGGCGAGAATTCGCTTCACCAGCGCCGCGAAGTCCTTCGCTCCGACCACCGAGATAGCGAGTCCCGTGGATTTAGCGAGCGGCTGCAGCGTCTGCTGCGTACGCTTCACTTCGCTGGCGAACAACTCGCGGACGGATGCTCCAGCGGCCGACCAGGCGCGGACGACGCGGACCAATTCTTCCGCGCGCTGACGGCCAGCGCCGGTGAGCGGGGGATCATCGGCGGGGAGCGCCTCCTTCTCGGCGTGACGTACGATCAGGACGACGGCAGGGGCGGCGGATGCGATGCTCGCGCTCATCACGATCGCGATCCCAAGCAAACGGAGAAGTCTCATTGCCCTTGTATTGTAGGGCGTTAGTCGAGCCACGCCTGCTCGCGGCGCGGCGCGGGCGGAGGGACGGCGCCGAAGCGGCGATCGCGGGAGTGGAAATCGCGGACGGCGGCGGCGAGGTCGGTCGCTCCGAAGTCCGGCCACATCGTGCGCGTGAAGACGAGCTCGGCGTAGGCGGATTCCCAGAGCAGGAAATCGCTGAGGCGGCGCTCGCCTCCCGTCCGAATCAGCAGATCGACCGCCGGGCCGATGGCGAGCTCGAGCGCATCGCGCGAAAGTTCGGGGATGCCGCGGGCGGCGGCAAGAATGGCGTCGCGACCCGAGTAGTCGACAGCGATGCGGAGTCGCAATCGCCGGCCGTGGGCGGTGGCGGCCTCGGCGCGCGCGATCGCGGAGGTGAGCGCGGAATCGAGGCGGTCGCGGCGGCCGATGACCTCCAGCCGGACGCCCTGCTCGATGCAGCGCGGCGTCTCGTTCTGGAGGTACGAGCCCATCAGGCGCATCAGCGCGTCGACTTCGGCGGGAGGGCGGCGCCAGTTGTCGCTCGAGAAAGCAAAGAGCGTGAGGATGCTCACACCCGCTCCGGGGGCGGCTTCGACGACGCGGCGTGCGGCCTCGACTCCGGCGCGGTGGCCGAAGATGCGCGGCAGTCCGCGAGCGGCGGCCCAGCGTCCATTGCCATCCATGATGATTCCGGCATGTAGAGTACTTTGAATGTCAAAGTTTAATGGCATAAAAAAAACGCCCCCTTACCTGGAGGGCCTCATCGCCTGAATCAGCGATTCCATGTGGTTGAGATAACGCTCGAGCGCGCGCTTGCCGGCAGCCGTGAGCTTGTAATCCGTGCGCGGCATGCGCCCTTCGAAGGTCTTGACGACGCCGACATAGCCGGCTTCCTCGAGCTTTCGGGCATGCACGCTGAGGTTGCCGTCGGTCGTATCGAGCAATTTCTTCAACTCGTTGAAGGTGAGCGCGTCATTGACCGACAACGCGCTCAACATTCCGAGACGGAGCCGCTCGTGGACAAGCTTATCGAGCTTTGGTGCCTCGCTTACAGCTTCCAGCGCGGGACGTTTGTCGCGCTCTTTGCGAACTGCGTTCTGTTTAGCCGCCATATTTCACCGCGATGATCGTTCCGAAAATTATGTGCAGCCCGCCGAATCCCGCGGGCAGCAGCACGTCGTTCCAACCGGGAAGCAGCAGGGCCACCATCCCCAGGAACATAAAACACGACCCCATCATGGGGACAATCCGCACCGATGCCGAGCCTCCGGAAACCACCGCCGCGCCATAGAGAAGCAGCCAGATGCCGGGCAGGAATCCCGAGATTCCGGCGCGGTAGAAGACGAACGTGAGCACAGCTCCCGCGACGATCGCGGGCGCGAAGCCGGCAATAAATTTGCGTCCCGGGCCGGAGAACAGGGGAACCTGGAAGCGCTGGGCTTTCATCGCCGTGCCGCCGACGCCGATCGCCATCGCGAGTATCGCGGCGACGGTCCAGACCGTCAGCCAGCCGGAAGCACCGGCCTGCTTTGCCGCGGCCCAGGCGGCGGCGAGCGCCATAAAGCCCATCAGGATTCCGCCCTTGCCGGGGACGGCCGTGAACGAACCGGCGCGCTCCAGCGTCTGCCGGATATAGCGCAGGTTGTCCATGGCATGTTCATGGATTTCCACGGGTTGCGGGCGGGGCGTCGCCATCACCTGGATGATATCGCGACGGTGGCGATACTTCAAGTACTTTTTACTGCAAAGCCGGGTTGGCGACGTCTTCGCCCGGTAAATCGCTGAAAATTAGGGGGGCCTGTTAAAATGATTCCGTGGCCCCGAAGGAGGAATACTCTCGCGCGGATGTCCGCCGCAAGTTCGGGCTGACCGAGCGTCAACTGCAGAATTGGGAAAAGCAGAGGCTCCTGCCGCCCGCGTCCTTTTATACCTTCTCCGACCTGATCGCTTTCCAAACGTTGATTAAGCTGCGCGAGAACAAGATTCCGATCCGCGAAATCTCTCGCGCGCTGGATTCCCTCCGCGAAAAGCTGGACTGGGTCAAGCATCCGCTCTCCGAATTGCGCGTGGTCTCCGACGGCAAGCGCATCGCGGTCCACGTCGCAGGCCAGAAGATGGAAGCCGTCAGCGGTCAGATTCTGTTTGATTTCGATGCCTCGGAATTGGGCGGCCTGAAGAGCTTCCCGGACCGCAAGCCGAAGATCAACCGCACGCGAGAATCCGAGGCCTGGTTCCAGAAGGGGCTGGAGCTCGAAGAGACGGGCGCGCCGGTGGAGCATGCGGTCGACGCGTATAAGAAGGTTCTCGAACTGAATCCCGGGGCGGCCGGCGCACTGGTGAATCTCGGCACCATCTTCTACCGGCTGCGCAAATTCGACGAGGCGGAAAAATATTACCTGGATGCGATCAAGGCCGACCCAGTGTACCCGCTGGCGCAATTTAACCTCGGCAATCTCTACGACGAACAGGGGCGCTTGCCGGAGGCCTTCGACTATTACCGCCGCGCGCTTGCCCTGAATCCACATTATGCGGATGCGCATTTTAATCTGGCGCTCCTCTGCGAACGCACGGGCGACCCGCTGAAGGCGGTCAGTCACTGGAAGGCGTATCTGAAGCTCGACGGCTCCGGACAGTGGGCCGAGATCGCGCGCCGGCAGTTGGAACGGCTGCGCCAGGCTGTGATTCGATAAGATACTCCCAGGTGTTCACAGCGCGGATGCTCGTTGGGTTGGTGATGGCGGCGGCCTGGGGCGCCACGCCTGCGACGGTCGAATTCAACCGCGACGTGCGTCCGATTCTCTCCGACCGCTGCTTCAGTTGCCATGGACCCGACAGCGCGGCGCGAAAAAGTCCACTGCGGCTCGATCAGGAAGACAGCGCACGCGCGGCGTTGAAGGCGGGCGATCCGGCGCACAGTCCGCTGTACCAGCGAATCACCTCTACCGATAATGCGCGCCGCATGCCGCCGGCCTACATGGGGCGCGAGCGATTGCCCGACGCGGAGATCGAGACGCTCCGCCGCTGGATCGAGCAGGGCGCGAAGTATCAGCCGCACTGGTCGCTGATTGCGCCGCGCCGTCCTGAGCTTCCCGCCGTCAACGAGAGCGCGTGGGCGCGCAACGCAATCGACCGCTTCGTGCTCGCGCGGCTGGAATCGGAAGGGCTCAAGCATTCGCCGGAGGCCGAAGCCGCGACGCTGCTGCGGCGAGTCACGCTCGATCTGACGGGACTGCCGCCGACGCCGGAGGAGACGCAGGCCTTCGTTGCGGATCCGTCGGCGAGTGCGTACGAGCGGGTAGTCGACCGCCTGCTGGCGTCGCCGCGTTATGCCGAGCGGATGGCGATCCGCTGGCTCGAGGCGGCGCGCTATGCGGATACGAATGGATATCAATCCGATGGTCCGCGCGATATGTGGAGATGGCGCGATTGGGTGATCGACGCATTCCAGAAAGACATGCCGTTCGACAAGTTCACCGTCGAGCAGATCGCGGGCGATCTGCTGCCGAACGCGAGCGTTTCCCAGAAAGTGGCAACGGCATTCCATCGCAATCACCGCACGAGCGCCGAGGGCGGCATTGTCGACGAGGAATTTCGCGTGGACTATGTGGCCGATCGCGCGGCGACTACGGCGACGGTGTGGATGGGGATGACGCTCGGCTGCGCTCGCTGCCACGATCACAAGTACGACCCGTTCACGCAAAAGGAGTTCTACCAGTTCTTCGCGTTCTTCAACAACACGCCCGATCGCGGGTTCGTGTACAACTTCGGCAACGAGCCGCCGTTCATTCATGCGCCGCTTCCCGATCAGGAGCGCCGGCTCGCGGAGCTCGATGGCAGACTGGCTGCAGCACGCGCGAAACTCGCCGCGATGGAGCCGGTGGTCCAGAAGGCGCGCGAATCGTGGAGACCCCCCGCGGATTGGAACGTGCGCGACGGACTGGTCTACGCGTTCGCCGGCCCCGCGCGCTTCGACGGCAAGGATTTCCGTACGGAAAGCGCGAAGGCGCCGCGCCTCGAGTACCGCGATGCGTTCACGTTCGCCGCGCGCATCCTGCCGGAAACGCCGCGCGGCGCGATCCTCTCGATCGGCGAGGACTACTTCGAGGGCAAGGGCCACGGGCTGTACTTGCTTGACGGCAAGCTGCGTCTGCACATTACGTTCCGTTTTAGCGATCTCGGAATGCGTGTGGAGACCGTCGATGCCCTGCCCGTTGGCAAACGCCAGCACGTGCTCGTGACCTACGACGGCGGGATGCGCGCGGCGGGTGTGCACATGTACGCCGACGGGCGTGAGTTGCCGCTCAAGGTGTTATTCGATTACGCGATTTGGCCGATCGAGACGAAGGAGCCGCTGCGCATCGGCGCGGGCGGCGGGCTGCGGTTCACGGGCGAGATCAGCGAGGTGCGAATCTACAATCGCGTGCTTTCGCCGCAGGAAGCCGCGCTCGTCGCAACGGAGGACGGCGCGCAGCGCGCCGCCACGCGCGATGCCTTTCTCGATCTCGCTCCGCCCGCCGAGTACGCGACCGCGCGCGCCGAACTGACGCGCCTCGAAGCGGAGAAGAAGACGTTCCTCGCGACCGTGCCGACCGTGATGGTGATGCAGGAGCAGACTCCGCGCCGCGACAGCTTCCTGTTGAAGCGCGGCGCGTACGATGCGCCCGGAGAGCTAGTCGAGCCGCGCACGCCCGCCGTGTTGCCGCCGTTCGATTCCGGGTGGCCGCCGAATCGCCTGGGGCTCGCGCGCTGGCTGGTGGACCGCCGCAATCCGCTGACCGCACGCGTCATGGTGAATCGATTCTGGCAAACGCTGTGGGGCACCGGCCTGGTCAAGACCGTCGAAGATTTCGGATCGCAGGGCGAGTGGCCGCTGCATCCCGAACTACTCGACTGGCTGGCCGTGGAGTTCATGGACTCCGGATGGAGCGTCAAGCACGTGATGAAGACGATGGTGATGAGCGCGACGTATCGCCAGTCTTCGCGCATCACGCCCGAGATGCTGGAGCGCGATCCCGAAAACCGGCTGCTCGCGCGCGGCGCACGCTATAGACTCTCACCCGAGATGTTGCGCGATCAGGCGCTCGCGGTATCGGGCCTGCTGGTCGAGAAGGTGGGCGGTCCATCGGTAAAGCCGTACCAACCTCCGGGACTATGGCAGGAACTCTTCGGCGGAAAAGGCTACGAAGCGGACAAGGGCGAAGGGCTCTACCGCCGCAGTCTGTATAGCTACTGGCGAAGAACCATCGCGCCTCCCGCGATGATGAATTTCGATTCGCCGAGCCGCGAGGTATGCGTCGTGCGCGAGAATCGTACCAACACGCCGCTGCAGGCGCTCAACCTGATGAATGACACGATCTA
>JAOAPT010001008.1 GCA_025463045.1 Candidatus Solibacter sp. | reverse complement strand
TTTGATCTCGGCAGGGTATTGATTCACTTCGATTTCAAACGCGGTTACCGGGCGTTGGAGGGACTCTGCCCGTATTCCGCGGCGGAAATTCCCAAGAAACTGGCGGGTACGGGGCTGGTGGAGCGCTTCGAGACCGGCCTGATGGAGCCTCGCGCCTTTGTCGAAGAGATTTCGCGCATCCTGGAACTGCGAGTGGATTACGAACGGTTCTGCGAGATCTGGAGCTGCATTTTTACGCATGAACTGCTGCCGGAGAGCATGCTCGAAGGCCTGAAGCACCGCTACCGCATGGTGCTGCTTTCCAATACCAACGCGCTGCACTTTGAAATGCTGCGCGGAACGTATTCGCATCTGCTCCAGCATTTCGACGAACTGATTCTCTCGTACGAAGTGCAGGCAATGAAGCCCCATGAGGAGATCTTTCGAGCGGCGGTCACGGCAGCGCAGTGCCGGCCGGAGGAATGCTTTTACACTGACGACATCGCGGCGTACATCGAGGGGGCGCAGAAGCTGGGAATCGACGCGGTGCAGTTCGAATCGCGGGAGCAGATCGAAAGAGAGATGCGGGCGCGCGGGATCGTTTGGGAATAAAAAAAGACCGGGCATCACGGAGGATGGACGCCCGGTCTATCAAAAACCCGGAGTCCACTCGGAGGGTGCGGACTACGGGGCCTTGGAGGAAAACCCTTTAGGCCAACAGGCCACCATGGCCGAGGCTTGCGATTTCCCAACCCGTCACATGATACCGCGCCAACAGGGGCGGCAGAACCAAGTCGACGACATTGGGCTTCGCGGAGCGGAAGCAGCCAGGAGCGGAGACGATCGGCACCTCATCTTTATAGGAGAGTAGGAGGAGGTTGCCGGGCTCGACGGGAGCGAGGAAACGCTCGACCTGGCCGCCGATCCTGACCATGGCCTGGCCGATAACGTCTTCGGGGCCGGCCGGCGCCGTCGTGGATGCCACCAGGATGGCGCACGGTTTGGAGCGGAGAAGGTGCTGCAAGCAGCGGGAGACGGAGTTCTCGTCTTCGGTGCAGGCCAGAACGAAGTTGGCGTTGACGCCGAAACGCTCCAGACGCTGGCGCATGATGTTTTCGAACAACTGGCGGGCACGCTCGCCGCTGACGGGGTCGGTGTAGAGAACTCCAACAGTTGGAGTACGGACGGGGCGGGCCTGCAAGATCGGACCGCGGTCCTTCAGGATGCCGATGACGGCTTCCAACTGCTCTTTGGCGACCGCGAAAGGAGCGCTTTTGACGGTGGCAATGCGCTGGCCGGCGATGGCGTAGCTGAAATTCAAAACGGTGGCGATTACGACGCTGGCGGGGCAGTTGATCTGCTTGAGCAGTTCGTCATCCACCAGCACGCAGCAGTTTTCGGTTGCCATAAGGTTGGCCCGGCCGCCGGCGGCCAGACGGATCTCGAAGCTGCCGCAGCCCATTTCGCTGGCGACCGCACAGACCGCGTCATCTTCACCGATTTCGCCTTCTTCCAGTTCGGTAACCCAAATGGTTTCCATGCCTTCGGACTCCAACACGCGAATGTCTTCGTCGCTAATGACATGACCTTTGGCCAACAGCTTCTTTCCTCCGGGACGAAAAACCGTGCAACAGAGAATCCTGCCCGTGGAGGCTTTCACTTCAACTGTTTGTGCTCTCATGTTCCCCCTACATTTCAGTCTTTGAGATCCTAAACAAGATTTTAATCTGAAATCGAGCGGGGAAGTCCTTTTATTTATGCGATATTTTGTGGGTGTGGCCGAAGTCCCTACATTGGTGGGGATTGGATACTACGTCCGTGGGGTTGGAATCTGTATCAGCTCATCTGTGGGGGTAATCATCGCGGCCCCCCAGGGGTGGGGCTGGGCGTCTGCCCAATCGTCGGGACGGAGAATGCGCAGTACGGCGATCTCGTCGCACTGTTGGAATTTCGGACAGCGCACGCAATCCTTCCACGCCTTTAGGGGAAGCGCGCCGCGTTCCACGACTTCGAAGCCTACCCGGCGAAAGAATTCGTCCACGTAGGTGAAGGCGAAAACGGCGTGAAGTTCGTACTGCTCGGCCTCGACGACCAAAGCTTCCACGAGTTTTCGCCCGACGCCGTGCGTCTTGGCATGCTCGTAGACGGCGAGCGACCGGATTTCGGCGATCGTGGGGCTATAGAAATGGAGGGCGCCGCAGCCCAGCAGTTCGCCATCCAGGGTCGCGACGGAAAAGTCGCGAATCGCCTCAGACATTTCGAATTCCGTGCGGGCGAGCATGATCCCGCGGGCGGCGTAGCCGTTGATCAGGCGGAGAATCGGCGCGATGTCGCGCATGGTGGCCTTGCGGACTTCGACCCGGACGGACTTGCCCCCGGATGGGACGAACGCGTCGGCGCGGACGCTGCTGATCATGCTGTTGCTCCTACCGTCACTACCATCTTCGTGCCGAGTTCTTCCCCGCCAAGAATTCTCTCGAGAACGGAGGGTGCGGCGCCCGGCGCGATCCGCACCTGTTCGACTCCGCCCTCGAGCGCGCTGAGCGCGGCATTCAGTTTCGCCTGCATCCCGCCAGTGGCGACACCGTCGGCGATCAGTTGGCGGCTTTCGGCCGCGGTTAAGAGCGGCCGCACCTGTTTCGCGCCGTCAAGCACGCCGTCGACATCGGTGAGAAAGATCAACTGATCGGCGCCGAACGCGGTGGCACAGGCAACCGCCATCTGATCCGCGTTGACGTTATAGATGTTGCCCTGCCGGTCGCCCGCCACGCACGCCACGACCGGGACGTAGCCCGCGCCCGTCAGCAGATGGAGCAACGCGGGATTCGAGCGCGTTACCCGCCCGACGGCGCCGAGCGCCGGATCCATCTGCTCGGCCTCGACCAGGAAGCTATCGATGCCCGATAGTCCGACGGCCAGCGCACCGGCGCGGTTCAGGCTGGCGACGAGTTCGTGGTTCACGGTCCCGGCGAAGACCTTGAGGACCGCGTCCACGGTCTCTGGCGTCGTGACCCGCAGGCCGCCGACGAACGTGCTCTCGATGCCGCGCTCAGTCAGATAGCGCGTCATCTGCTTGCCGCCTCCGTGGACCACGGTGATTTCGTGTCCGCCATTGCGAGCCGCGGCGATCTGGCGTGCGAGTCCGTCGCGCGATTCGGACGAGTCGAGCAGGGTGCCGCCGAGTTTAACGAGCAGGTTCACAGCAGGCCCTCGGTTTCGGGATAACCCAACATCAGGTTCATGTTCTGGACGGCCTGCCCGGCAGCGCCTTTCACCAGATTGTCGATGGCCGCGACGACAACCGTGCGGGCGGTTTTCGCGTCGAAGCACACGCCGATGTCGCAGAAGTTGGTGAACGCCACGCCATGCAGGTCCGGCGTGTGGCCGGCGTTGTAGATGCGGACGAAAGGCTCGGTGGCGTACTGGCGATCGTAGATGGCTAGCAGGTCGTCCACGCTGGAGACTCCGGCGGCGCGGAAGTAAATCGTCTCGAGAATGCCGCGGTCGATCGGAATCAGCTGCGCGGTGAAGCTGAATTCCTGCTCTTCCAGGCCCGAGGTGAGCAGGACTTCGGGAACGTGGCGGTGGTGCAGAATCGAATAGGCGGAGAAATTCCCGGTGACCTCGCAGAAGCTGGTTTTGAGGCTGGCCTTGCGGCCGGCGCCGCTGACGCCCGACTTGGCGTCGCAGACGATCCCGGCGGAACGGTCGACCACACCGGCTTCGACAAGAGGCCGGAGCGCGAGATTGGCGGCGGTCGGGTAGCAGCCGGGATTGGAGAGCAGGCGGGCATTGGGAATCAGTTCGCGGCAGAACTCGGGGAGTCCGTAGACGGCCTCCGCGAGCAGTTCGGGTTGTGCGTGCGGCTCCTTGTACCAAGTCTCGTAATTGGCGACGGTGCGGAGGCGGTAGGCACCGCTCAGATCGACGACGCGAGCTCCGGCGGCCAGCAGTCCCGGCGTCAAGTCCATGGAGACTTCCGGCGGAGTCGCGAGAAAAACGATGGCGAGCTTCTCGGCGCGGACCGCGTCGGCGGTGGCGGGGATGCGGTGCGCGGAGTCGGGACGGCGGAGCGCGGACGAGCCGGTCTGCTCCCGGTGATCCATGAGGACGGGATCGACGTGCGGGTGGCGTCCGAGAATACGGAGTAATTCCGCACCGCTATACCCTGTGTGTCCAACGATTCCAACGCGCTGCATTGTATAAATATTCACCTGAATGAATAATACCACAATTGGGTGGTTTGTTTCGCGCGGTTGGAGAACGGGATATCGTCGAACGGCGCGAGGCTCCGTGAAGAACGCAACCCAATCCGCGCCGGCGCGGGTCAGCAAGCGTTCGCCGACCGCGGGAGCGGTGGCCATTTTCGGCGTGACCACCGCTCACTAACGGTCGCGGCTCGGATTGGGGCTCGGTTCTTCATCGGTTGGCGCCGGCGACGGGCTACGTCGAAACGGGGTATCGCCGGACCGCGTGGGCGCTCCGTTTACCCTTGCGGCTCTGATGGGGGGCTGGGCTGTGGCGTCCCTGGGGCTAGTTTTCGGCGACGGATTTTTGGGCTAGTTCGCCGAACAGCGGGAGCGGGTACGCCTCGTCGTGGGAGGCTTTGATCATCATGAAAATCGACATGCCGAGCAGGACGGCTTGAATTACCGAGTACAGGTGCAGGTTGGGAATGTGCAGGAAAAGGGGGCGGAACACCAGGTCGTCGAGCAGCCAGGCGACGAAAAGGTAGAGGCCCTGGAAGCCGTGAAAGCGGACGGTGCGATTGTTGCGAAAGCGGTCGCTGGCGAGGACGATGATGGAGGCGATCCAGCCCAGGCCGGGGACGTAGCAGAGGATCGAAGCGGTGCGCGGATTCAGGCCGGCGAAGGGATCGTGCGGGCTGCCGGGTGTAGGCGGAACCGTGCCCGATACCGGCTGCCGGGCGCCGCATCGTCCGCAGTAATGATCCGCCGGGACCACCTGGTTTCCACACTGGCTGCAAAAAGGCATCTATTCTTACATACGCTATTCGATGCGAGTGAGTTCCGGCAAGGGGTAATTTGGGGCCGACCCGGCCGCGAGGGCCGGGTCGGTGGAAGGAATGAGGCTAGTTGATGGCGACGGTCAGGCCCGTGGGCGTCTGCGTGCCGCCCGACGAAATGATGATCGGCACGGCGGCCCCGGTGGGAGCGTTGTCCGGGATCAGCACATTGATCTGATTGACGCCGGGCAAGCCGGGCGCCGCTCCGGCGAAGGTGACGGTGGCGTTGATGCCGCCGACCGTGACGGTCACCGGGAGGGTCTGCGATTGCAATCCGGCGGCATCGGGCGCGTTGAACGGTCCGAAGCCGGTGCCGAAGAGCATGATGATTTTGCCGCGGCCGATCGGGATCGCCGGGCTATTCAGCGTAAAACCGGCGTTGAACGCCGACACCTGCTTCCCGTCGCTGGTGAAGATGCCGGGAACCGCCGCGGCGACTTTCATCGCGTACAGGTCGGAGGCGTTGGTACCGCAGGCGAACGTCACATTGATACTGCTGCGTCCGGTCAGATCTGGTGCCACCCAGTTGACTTGTTTGTCGGTCCCGCCGAGCACGAGCATGGAGACGCCGTCGACCAGCACCTGCGGCGTGGTCGGGCATGCGAGGTTGGTGCCGAACAACGCGAGAATCTCATTCCCCGACACGGTGTTGCCCTGGAAGCTGGCGGCGTTGACGATCGACGTAATCACCGGCGGGATCACCGGCGCGGTGACGATCAACGTCACGTTGATATCGTACGGCGAGTTGGTGGCTTCGGGCGCAACCACGTGGACCACACCCTGATAGGTGCCCACGTCGATTCCGACCGGCGCCACCGACACCTGTAGGATGGCGGGGGTGACGGTCACATTGTTGCCCGCGACCACGTTCAGCCACTTGCCCTTCGCGGCCGTGATCTGTTCGGCGGCGAGGGTGAACGGAACGTTGCGCGACAGGCCGTTGATGGTGACGTTCTGCGCGGGCGGAATCGTGCTGCCCTGCAGATAGCGGAAGACGAGGTTATTCGGTCCGCTGCTGATCTGCGGCCTCGGTATGACCACCAGGTTGACCCTGGCGGTCAGGCTGCGATTGCCGCTGATCACCGTAATAGTCGCGAAGTAGTTGCCGGGCTCGAGTCCGGTCGGATCGACGGAGACCGAGATGCCGTTCGGATTGGAGCCGGCGGACAGCACCCGGACCTTGGCCCACGGCTGGTTGGACGTCGCAGTCAGATCGCCGAGCGCGTTCTCGATATTCGCGGTCTGCGGCGCCGGGAAGCCCAGGCCGGTGTCATAGCGGAAGAAGAAGCCGGGCGGGTCGATGGTCAATGCCGGCGGTCCGCCGCTCGAAAGCACGAACACCGCCTGCAAGGCCCCGGTGCTCGCGATCGCGGTGCTCGGGCCGTTGATCTGGTTGGCGGTCAACGCGGGCGTGACGATCAGGCCCTGGCTGTTGGTAGTTCCGGTGAAGGTCAGACCGCTACCCGAGAAGGTGGCCGAGGGGCCGCTCGAGGGCAGGGTGAAGGTCACCGATACGTTGTTCAGCGGGTTGCTGTTGGCGTCGACTAC
>JAOAPT010000565.1 GCA_025463045.1 Candidatus Solibacter sp. | reverse complement strand
GGCTACCTCGCGGACCGCAAGCGCGGAAGCGGAGTGAACGGCCAGGGCAAGGTGCCGTTCCCGCTCTTCCTCGTGGGATTCCTCGCGATGATCGGCGTCAACAGCATGGGCATCCTCTCCGCGGAGTGGGTCGCGCGCCTGATCGTCGTCAATCAATTCCTGCTCGCTCTCGCGCTCGCTGCGATGGGCCTCGAGACGAGCGTTCGTAAGCTGATTGCCGAAGGTCTGCGACCCTTTCTCGTCGGCGCCGGCGCGTGGTGCTTCATCTCCGCGCTGAGCCTCGGCCTCATTCGCGCGCTCTACTGGTAGTAGCGTATCCTCAGAGGACGTGGAACCGATACGCCTGCGCGTTTTCCGCATCGTCGCCGAGGAACTGAGCTTCACGCGCGCCGCCGAGCGTCTCTTCTTGACCCAGCCCGCCGTCACCATGCAGATCAAGAATCTGGAGGTGGATCTCGGACTCCGTCTGTTCGACCGCACCGGCCAGCGTATCGTGCTCACGCCCGCCGGCAGGATTCTCCACGATTACGCGAAGCGCATCGCAACACTCTGCACCGACGCGGAGCGCGACCTTGCGGCGCTCAAAGGCGAAACTCGCGGACGGCTCGCGCTCGGCGCATCGACCACAATCGCGCAGTATCTGCTTCCAAGACTCGCCGGCGAATTCCTGGCCGCCTTCCCGGCCATTCAGCTTTCGATCATCAGCGGGAACACCAGCGACGTAGTCGCCGCGCTCGCCGATGGGCGCATCGGACTCGGTCTGATCGAAGGCCCGTCCGGACGCACGGACGTAAAGTGCGAGCCGTTCGTGGAGGACGAGATCGTGCTCGTCGTGCCGCCGGCGCACGAATACGCCGCCACCGGCTCGATCGAACCGGCGGATCTCAAGCCCGCTTCGATCATCCTCAGGGAGCGCGGCAGCGGGACGCGCGAGGTCGTAGAGGAGGCGCTCAAGCGGGCGAGACTGGATGTGCGGCGGCTGCGCATCGCGCTCGAACTGGATTCCACGGAGGCGATCAAATCGGCCATCGCGGCGGGACTCGGCGTGGGTTTCGTCTCTCGCTGGGCGTTGGGCAAAGAGATCGCATTGGGGTTGTTGCGCACGGTCCCCGTCAAGGGCCTGCGCATTCGCCGCCACTTTCAGTTCGTGTACCTGCAAGGTCCCGCGCCCGGCGGAGTCGAAGGAGAGTTCCTCAAATTCGCCGGTGCGAAGCGCGCCGACTTCGACCATCCCTGATCCGTTCTATTGCGTGCTCTGGTGCCATGCTTGCACGCAATCGGCTGAGGAGAAAATTATATGCACCGCACCCTGTTATGTGGAGTCATGCTGGCCGGCCTTGCCCTGGCGCAAGATGATAAGACGTTCGTGATGAACGCCGCGCTCGGCGGCATGACCGAAGTGGAATTGGGCAAGCTTGCCGTCCAAAAGGCGAGCAATGAAAGTGTGAAATCGTTCGGACAAAAGATGGTCGACGATCATAGCAAGATCAACGACGATCTAAAGGCCGTCGCCGCGCAGGAGAAGATCGACATTCCGGTTTCGCTGGACTCGAAGCACCAGGCCACCGTCGACCGGCTTTCGAAACTTTCGGGCGCTGCCTTCGATCGGGCGTACGTCCGCGATATGGTGAAAGATCACGATCAGGACGTGATGGAGTTCAAGAAGGAGTCGCAGAGTGGTCAGAATGCGGCGATCCGCGAGTTCGCAACGCGAACGTTACCCATACTGCAGGAACATCAGCGGATGATTCACGAAATCAGTGCCGGGAATATGAAGTCCACAAGCGCCGACCGCTCCAAGAAGTAGCTGACCTTAGAAACTGACCGCGGTCGTGTTGGCGCCGCAGACCAACACTCCGACCCGCTCGCCTTTCTCGGGCCGGTAAGCTCCGCAGAGCAGAGCGGCGAAAGCGGCAGCACCGCCCGGTTCGGCCACCAGCCGGACCGTGTCCCATATTCTCCGTTGCGCGCCGGCGATCGCGTCATCGGGTACCAACACGACGCGTTCCACCCATTTCTGCGCGACGGGAAACATCAATTGCCCGACGCTCTTCGGAGCGAGCGAGTCCGCCGCGATCCCGCTCGATTCGGTATCCACCGGACGCCCCGCTTCCAGCGCGCGATACAGCGTCGGGCAGAGTTCCGGTTCGACGCCGACAATGCGCACACGTCCCTGATACCAGCCCGCGATTCCACCGATCAGACCGCCGCCGCCGCACGCCACCAGCAGTGTATCGATCTCGGGAGCCTGCTCTTCCATCTCCCGGCCCACTGAACCCGCCCCGTGCAGTGTCTCAACCTGATCGTACGCGTGGACCTTCATTGCGCCCGACTGCGCGGCCCACTCTTCACTCGCAATCAGCGCATCGTTGTAACGGTCGCCCGTCACCACGAGATCCGCGCCGTACGCACGGATGCGTTCGATCTTCGCCGGCGAACTGATCGTCGGGACAAAGATGCGCGCGGGCTTACCAGTCTTGCGCGCCGCGTAAGCGACCGCCACGCCGTGATTGCCTCCCGATGCCGCGACCACGCCCGCTTCCGGCACCTTTCGCGTCAGCAGATTCGACACCGCGCCGCGCGTTTTGAACGAGCCCGTATGCTGCAACAATTCGAGCTTGAGCACCAGCGGCGCCGCGTCCAGTCCGAAATCGCCGGCATCGACTTCGATCACCGGAGTGCGACGAATAAAGGGGCGGATGACGCCGTACGTGCGCGAGATCGACTCGCGCATTCCCATCATGTCGAGATCCATGAGTTCTTATTGTAGACGCGCGGGCTTGAGATCCCCCATCAGCAGCCACAGGATGGACGCGCAGATGAGTGGCATAATGCCGAACCCAATGAACACGGGCGTGTAGGAGTAGTACTGCACCACGTAGCCCGTGATCAGCGTGAACAGCATGCCGCCGAAGCCCGAGCCCATGCTCGCGATGCCGTACACGCTGCCGACGGCAGACTTCGGAAAAACGTCCGCCGGGAAGCTCAACATGTTGGCGAGCGAACCCGTGTACCCGAGCATCGCGATCGAGACGAACCCGATCGCCATCCACGCCTCGGGCACCAGCACGGCCGGGATCGCGGAGGTCATCAGCACGGCGAAGAACGTCACCGAACCCTTGCGCGCCACCGTCACCGAATAGCCGCGCTTCAAGAGTTGTCCCGATAGCCAGCCGCCGAGAATGTTGCCGAAGCCTGCCACCGCGAACGGAATCCACGAGTATCTGCCGATCTTCGCGAGATCGAAGCCGCGCACATTTTTCAAATATTCCGGGAACCAGAAGATGTAAAAATACCAGACCGGATCCATGAAGATCTTCGAGAACGTGAACGCCCACACGAACCGATTCCCGAGCACCTTGCGCACCGGCACGACCTCTTCCGCAGCGGCATTCGGCAGCGCTTTCGGCGTGTAATACATCGTGAACCAGAAGGCCAGCCAGATCAGTCCCGCCAGCCCGACAAAGCCGAATGCGGCCTGCCACCCGATGTGGAGGACCAGGTACGCGACGATCGGTGGCGCCAGAATCGCACCGACCGCCGACCCGGAATTGAACAGCCCCGCCGCAAGTGCGCGCTCTCTTTCGGGGAACCACTCCGCGACCACTTTCACCGCTGCCGGCCAGTTGCCGGCCTCCCCGATACCGAGCAGAAATCGAAAGACGCCGAGACTGAAAGTCCCCCGAGCGAACGCGTGCAGTGCCGCCGCGATACTCCACCACGCCACGCAGAGTCCATATCCGAGACGTGTGCCCAGGCGATCGATCATCGGGCCGGAGAGCCCGTTCATAATCGTGTACGCAAACAGGAAGGCGGAGACCACCCGCGAGTAATCCTGATTGCTCATGTGGAATTCATCGCGCAGAATCGGCGCGGCAACGGAGAGCGTCTGACGATCCAGGTAATTGATCACCGTCGCGAAGAACGCGAGCGAGATCATCTTCCAGCGCAGCGGAGAGGGCGCTACTTCGACTTCGTTCACGCGAGATCCACCCGCACTGCTTCGTGCACCAGGACGCGCGGCACGGTGACCTCAACCCATCCGGCGCGCGCGCTGACGGCGAACTTCGTGCCGGCGCGCATCAACGAGACCGCGCGCACCGACCGGTCCTCCGGGACGCGCACTCGGACCTTGACGCTCTCCACCGGCAGAAACTCTTCGCGAATTCGCAGCTTCTTGCTCTTGTTTCCCGTATCGGCCACCAGGTGCAAAAGTATCGTATCGCGTGACGCCATCAACTGCGGCATGAGCCCCGCCCGCGCCTCGACCTCGTACGTCTTGTGCGCGCCGAGCACCGGGTCGATCAGCGACGCCAGGTACGTGCGCACGCGCTTCATCCGCGTCTCCGCATACACCGCTTCCAGGCCCGACCCAATATAGATGACCGTGCCTTTGCCCACCGTGCGCTTCACGATCGCCGGCCCGAGATTGCCGCGATGGCCCAGATCGATCGTCTCCGCAAGCACCGTGCCCCCGCCGGTATTGCTGAAGCGCATCACCTGCGGATCCTGCGGAATCAGTTCGCCGCTTGGCAGCTTCAGATAGAGGTCGGGGACTTCGATCGGCTCGACCGACGTGAACTTCGCGCCCAACAAATCCGCCAGCCCGAAGTTCGAGCGCATCTTCCCGTGCTCGTCGGCGATGCTCGTCAGGTGCGTGGCGATCAGTGTGCCGCCGCCGGTCACGTAATCGCGCAGGATCGTGCACTGTGCATCGCTCAGGCACGGCGCGTTCGGCACATACACCAGCTTGTAGCGCGCGAGCTGTTCCGGCTTCATCAGGTAATCGAGAAATGGCTCGGCATCGTACCCGAGATCTTTCATCACCTGCCATGCGCCGTGATAGTAGTTCTCGTACGCTTTCGAAACGTGGTGCTTGCCGGTGAACCAATCGATCGTCTGATCGCTCACCAGAACGCCCGCGACCGGACGCCCGGTAGCCGCCGCCAGCACCGCTTGATGCGTACGCGAAAAATCGAAGTTCTCTTTCACGTATCGCCCGCTCTCATACGACAGCGGCCCCTCCGGCATGTAGAAGAAGCGGCTGAGCCCCCAATACACCACCCCCGCGCCGCCCGCCAGGGCCGTCGCGCCATCGAGCAGCAGCTCCTGGCTCTCCACCGGATAGCTGAACCAGCCGCGCACGCGATCGTTCTTCATGTGCTCGCGATTGTATTGCGTATGCGTGCCCACGTAAGTCCAGATGACCTTGCCCGTCGAGTGTCCCAACTGCAGATTGAATAGCTTGTCCTCGGGAGTTTCCGCCGCTTCGTACATGAACCCATCGACCACCGGGATCGCGCGATTGCGCCACTCGCGCTTGCTGAGCAGCGACGTATCGTTGAACAGCGTGGGCACGTCGCGCGTGGTGCGGATCATCTCGCGAATCTCGCGCAGGAAGCCGATCACCACCTCGTTCGCCATCCACTCGGTATACTCCACGTCGTCCTGCTTGGTGGGCACGGGCTTGCCGAAACGCTTCTGGTAGGCCGCCTCGCAGTACTTGCAGTGGCAGTATTCCTTCGCGTTATTCATCCCCTGATAAGGCCCGTCGAAGTACATCACGTCGACCGCATATTGCGTCAGCACCTCGCGCACCAGCGCCTGGATCACGGCGCGTACCGGCGAATTGAGACAGCCCTCGAAGTACTTGGCGAAGCCGTAGTGCTCCGTTGTCATCGGCGTGCCGTCGGCGAATTTCTTCGACCAGTCCGCATACCGCGGGTCCTTCGACGACGCATCCATGAATGGGTGATTGAGCGGCACGTACGCCACCACCCGCATGCCGTTCTTCTTGCACAAGTCGACCGTCTCGCGGAATGGATCGCCCTTCAATTCGGGATGCACCGGGTACCCCGATTTCGTCGGGAAGTACGCGAAGTACGATGCCGCCGGATAGCGCATCGAATCCGCGCCCAGCGTGGTCGCGATGTTCACTGCCTTCTCCGCCTTGTAATCGAACGACGGATAGAACGGGGGATTGTACGCCTCGCAGATCAGGACGCGGCAGGTCTTCAGCCAGTCCGCCGTGCCGGCCTCGCCGTTTCGCGGCTGCGCGCGCAACTGGGAGGCAGCCATGGCCAATCCCGCCGATTGCAAAAGTTCTCTGCGATTCATCATGACTTACGCTCCATGCAACTTCGTCTTTCTATCAAATGCACGCCGATCACGCGATGCTCCGGCGCCTGATGTTCGCCCCGCCCCGCCAGGCGCAGCAGGATTTCCACCGCCGCCTGGCCGATCACGTATTTCGGCTGGTGGATCGTCGTGAGCGGGGGATTGACGATTGTCGAAAGCTCCACGTTGTCGAAGCCAATTACGGAGACATCTT
>JAOAPT010000988.1 GCA_025463045.1 Candidatus Solibacter sp. | reverse complement strand
TCATTCACACGGCGCCCAAGCCGGATTTCTATTTCTTGCCCATATACGCGATCCTCGCGCTTCTGCCGGCGTACATGGAAACGTTTCTGCTGTTGGTGGCGCCGGTGATTGGACTCGCGATTCTGATTCTGCTGCCGTTCTATTCGGGGACGGGAGAGAAAAGCTTCCGCGCGCGTCCGATGGCGGTGGTGGCAGTGCTGCTGGCGTTTCTTACTGTCGGATTGCTGGCTTATCAGGGAACATTCGCGCCCTGGTCACCGCACATGGAGGCGTGGAGCGAGGCAGCCACACCAGCAGCATACGTGAAGGGTAGGTCGGCGCTGGAACTCCAGGGTGCGATTCTCATTCAGAGCAAGCAGTGCCGGAATTGTCACAGTCTTGGCGGAGAGGGTGGGATGCGCGGGCCGGCCCTTGATACGGTGGCCACGCGGCTGACCCACGACCAGCTCATCAGGCAAGTCATCCAAGGTAGCGGAAACATGCCTGCGTATGGCAAGAATTTACGGCCGGCGGAAGTCACCGCGCTCGTCGCATTCATGCAAACGCTACGACCGCCGTACCAGCCCGCGGCTCGGGATTTCACCCAGCCGGCAAGCCGCTGAGGCATCCCAATGGATCCAGTCGCAGCCGCGGTGCTTGCATCATGGACGTTGGATTTGAGAGCGGTCTGCCTGCTACTCGTCGTGGCATCGCTGTACCTCCGGGGCTGGCTGCGTCTTCGGGCTGAATTGCCCCACAAATACACTGCTGGCCGCTTGGCGGCATTTGCCGGTGGGCTGTTCGCCCTACTGTCGGCTCTGGCATCGCCAGTGGATGCGTTCGGCGGGTTATTGCTCACGGCGCACATGATCCAGCACCTGTTGCTGCTCATGGTTGCTCCGGCACTGCTTCTTCTGGGACAGCCCGTGCTGCCGCTGTTGCGTGGTCTGCCGCGATGGGTGTTCAAGGACGCGCTTGGACCATTTCTCGCAAGCCGGGAATTTAGGCAAGTTGGTCGCGCGATGGTGCACCCCGTCGTGTCCTGGCTCGCGTTGGCATCGGTCATTACGATCTGGCATATGTCACCGGTTTACGAATTGGCGCTCCGCTCCCAAGCGTGGCATGAGGTAGAACACGCCTGCTTTTTCTGGGCGGCGATCATGTTTTGGTGGCCGGTCGTTGGGGTGTGGCCAGGCCATGCAGTCTGGCCCAGGTGGACCATGATTCCATACCTCGCATTGGCTGACTTGGTTAACACTGGCCTCTCCGCAGTGTTGAGCTTCTCCGACCACGTGTTATATCCGAGCTACCAACTTGCGCCCAGGTTGTGGGGCATCTCCGCTCTCGACGATCAGGCAACCGCGGGCGCCATCATGTGGGTTCCAGGATCGATTGCGTTTCTGGTGCCGGCAGTAATTCTGGGTATGCGCGCCCTTGAGGCCGGACGGACCCGCCCGCTGCAACGGACAACGACACGCCGCAGCGCTGTGATGCGGCACATTCCAGCAGGGAAACCATGGGATCTGCTACGGACGCCAATTCTCGGACCGATACTCCGGTATCGTCACTTTCGGCGGTGCCTGCAAGCCGCGATGTTGCTGCTCGCCGGTGCGGTAGCCGTCGATGGACTCTTCGGCCCCCAGGTAACACCAATGAACTTGGCCGGTGTATTGCCCTGGACTCATTGGCGAGGTCTCGCTGTGATCGCGCTGCTGCTCGCCGGCAACCTCTTTTGCATGGCATGTCCATTCACACTCCCTCGCGATTTGGCTCGACGGGTCGTAGCGCCTCGCTATCGTTGGCCCAGACGATTACGTTCCAAGTGGATCGCCGCCGGGCTGCTCGCCACTTACCTATGGGCGTACGAGGCCTTCTCCCTTTGGGATAGCCCGCGTGCAACCGCGTGGATCATCCTGGGGTATTTCATCGCGGCTTTCGTGGTCGATATTCTGTTCAAAGGGGCCAGCTTCTGCAAGTACATGTGTCCAATTGGCCAGTTTCATTTCGTGCACTCACTGGTGTCTCCGCTGCAGGTGCGGGTTCGCGAACCGGCGGTCTGCGGGTCTTGTAGCACGCACGATTGCATCCGCGGCAACGGCCACCAGCGTGGGTGCGAACTGAATCTCTTTCAGCCGAAGAAGCTCGGAAACTTCGACTGCACCTTCTGCCTTGATTGCGTACAGGCTTGTCCGACGCAGAACGTCGGAATCCTGACTGGGTTGCCTGGACAGAGCCTGCGCGAGGAACATCGAGGCTCGGGAATTGGGCGCCTAAACCGCCGCCCAGACGTGGCCGCGTTGGTGCTGATCCTGGTATTTGGGGCTTTTGTGAACGCGGCCGGAATGACAGACCCAGTGATGATGTGGATGCATCGCTGGCACGGTCGACTGCGACTCGGTTCAATGGTTCCGATCATGACGGCAGTTTATTTGTGTGGCGTGCTCATCGTTCCAGGAATCTTAGCGACAGCGTGCGGGTGGGTCAGCCAATGTTGGAAGAGAGAAACAGTCACGCGGAAGGAACTGGCATGCAGTTTCACTCTCGCGCTGATTCCGGTTGGCTTCGGCATGTGGCTGGCCCACTTCTCCAACCACCTGGCGACGGGATGGAGCAGTTTTGTTCCGGCCATCGAGAGGTTCCTTTCGCGCGACGCCTCCGCGGATTATCCACCGGGGCCGATTCCTGGCTGGCTTCCCTCTGTTGAACTTCTGTTCTTGGGTATGGGTCTACTGCTCACGCTTCACAGCGCATGGCGTGTAGCGTGCCGCATCTCCGAGGGCCGCCGACGGGCTGTAGCAGTGATGTCACCTTGGGCGGTGGTGGCGGGCGCGTTGTATTCGGCAGGTGTCTGGATCGTATTTCAACCGATGCAAATGCGCGGAACGATGATGATGCGTTAGGAGGAAGAATGAAGCCTCGAAAACTGTTATTGCTGTCGGTCGTGTTCCTGGCCCAGGCGACAGCGCTCGCCGACGGTGGTGCAGTCCAGTTGCGTACGGAGGCCGGCGCGTTTGTGATCACTGTGTTTACGTCACCCGCGCCGCTGTCGGCTGGTCCGGTCGATATCAGCCTCCTGGTTCAGAACCGGGATGGCCTTGAGCCGGTGTTGGATGCCGATGTGTTGTTAGCGCTCCGTGCGCAACCTTCGCGTAGTGAAATCCGGGCGCAAGCAAGCCGACAGAAGTCGCAGAACAAGCTGCTATACGCCGCGCCGGTGACGTTAGTCGAATCGGGGAAGTGGCAGATCGCTGTCACGATTCTGCGGAACGGAGAACGGACAGCCGCAGCCGGAACAATCGATGTTGCGCCGACTCGCGAAATGGTGGCTTCGTATTGGGGCTACGTCGCGTTTCCGCCGTTCATGATCGTGGCATTTGTGGTCCGCGAACGACTGATCTGTCGGAAGGAGAGAGGGTGAAGCGATGAAGGATTACCTCGAACTGACCAAGCCGTGCATCACTGTACTGATCCTGATCTGCACCGCGGTCGGCTATTACTTCGGCTGCGGGGCGTCCCTTCGACCCCTGACGTTAGTTCACGTTCTACTTGGAACGGCCCTTCTGGCTTCCGGGACGTCGGCACTCAATCAGTGGTACGAGGCGGAATCGGACGCCAGAATGAGCAGAACGCGGGGGCGCCCTATTCCTGCACGACGGATGAAACGCAGTGATGGATTGGGTTTCGGAGTCTTGCTGTCCGTCTCCGGTTTCGTTGCGCTTTGGTTCGGGACTAACGCGCTCACCGCGGCGCTCGGTCTGTTCACACTGTTGAGTTACCTGTTTCTCTACACGCCGTTGAAGCGGTATTCGCCGGCGTGTACGACCGTAGGCGCGCTCCCCGGTGCAATGCCTCCCCTAATCGGCTATGCCGCAGCGAGCGGGCACCTTGACATCGGAGCTCTGGCGTTATTCCTCGTTCTTTTCGTCTGGCAATTCCCGCACTTCTATGCGATTGCCTGGATGTATCGCGAAGATTATGCCCAGGGCGGAATCCAGATGCTGCCCGTGATCGAGCCGGACGGCGAATCCACCGCCAGGCGGATTGTGGCCTGCTCGCTCTTATTGATCCCGGTAAGCCTTGTACCCCGCCTGCTCGGTATGGCCGGATCTGCTTACGCAATGGTTGCTGTGGCAGCAGGCTTGGGGTTGCTCTATTTCGGAGTGCGTCTTTTGCGCGAGCGAACCGTCCCTCGCGCGCGCCATGTTCTGCTTGCGACCGTTTTGTACCTGCCGATGATATTGGCAGTGATGGTTATTGACCGGAGAGGTGTTTGAATGACAAAGCTTCGCGTGCCCGATCTTGCAGCGATGAAGAAGCGCGGCGAACCTATCGTCATGTTGACTGCCTACGACGCCACCATGGCGCGGATCTTCGATCGAGCCGGCGTCGACATATTGCTTGTCGGCGATTCTCTTGGGAATGTGATCCTGGGATTGGACTCGACGATTCCGGTAACCCTGGACGCAATCGTTCACCACACACGGGCTGTGACACGAGGCGCCAGCCGTACGCTGGTCGTGGCGGATATGCCTTTTCTGACATATCAGGTATCGACGGAGCAGGCAATGCGGAATGCGGCAAGGCTTTTCCAGGAAGGCGGCGCTGCCGCCGTCAAACTGGAAGGCGGACGCGCCGTCGCAGACACGGTTCGAAGGCTCGTGGCTGCTGGTCTCCCCGTGATGGGGCACGTCGGGCTGACGCCTCAGCACGTGCATCGCCTCGGAGGAATGCGGCAACAGGCACGGGATGAGCAGGCTGCACAGGAAATGATCCTTGACGCGCTCGCGCTCGAAGACGCAGGAGCGTTTGCGATAGTACTTGAGGCGATCCCGGATGCGGTGGCCCAGGCTGTGACTTCCCGGCTGCACATTCCGACGATCGGCATCGGAGCAGGACCGCATTGCAATGGCCAGGTTTTGGTGAGCTATGACATTCTCGGTATGTTCGACGGGTTCGTGCCGCCGTTCGTGAAACAGTATGCGCAGTTGGGGGACGTGATCCTGAACGCCACTCGGGATTTTGCGGACGATGTGCGTCACGGAATATACCCACAGGCAGCGGGGGCGCGCCGCGACAGCGTTCCGCTGCTGATATCGAAATGACTACCGTTATCCGGCGCGCCGCAGAGTGGAGCAAGGTTGCCGCGTGGATCCGGCGCGAAGACGTGGTGGGGTTAGTTCCGACCATGGGAGCTCTCCACGAGGGCCACGGCGCCCTATTTGACGAAGCGCGCCGACACTGCTCCGTCGTCGTCGCCAGTATTTTCGTCAACCCAATTCAGTTCGACCAGGCAAGCGATTACGATATTTATCCCCGCGTGTTGGCGGACGACGTTGCTTTCTGCACAGCCCGAGGAATCGATTACGTCTTCGCTCCTCCCAACGACGAAATGTATCCCGAGCCGCAGCGGGTTTTCGTCGAAATAGGGGAGCTTTCGGAACATCTCTGTGGCCGAACTCGACCGGGCCACTTTCGTGGCGTGGGGACCGTGGTCTTGAAGCTCTTCCATTTGCTGCAGCCCCATCTTGCATTCTTCGGGGAAAAAGACTATCAGCAACTGGCAATCGTGCGGCGCATCGTCCGCGAGCTGAACGTTCCGTTACGAGTCGTCGGTGTACCCACGATACGAGAGAGCGACGGCCTGGCGATGAGTTCCCGGAACCGTCGCTTGAGTGCTGCAGAACGGCTCTTGGCGCCGCGTCTCTACCAAGCGTTGCAGACCGCCCGTCAGTTGATCGCTCGGGGCGAGCGGAACGTTGTCGCTATCAAGGGTCGGGCTGTGCAAGCTCTGCGCACTACCCCCGAAATCAGACTCGAGTATTTCGAGATGATCGATCCCGAGTCAATTCAACCCGTCGATCTGGTGAATGCCCCAGTGCGAGTAGCGATAGCCGCCTGGATCGGCAAAACCCGACTCATCGACAACCTTCTTTGTGAACCGCCGGCACTGGCTCACGTTTTTGCAAAGCGCCAAACAAAAACAGTTGGCCCCGTCTCTTCCTGGATGTAGGTAAGCGCAGCAGAAATCGCCAAGAACTGGAGAAAACAAACATGTCTTTGGACAAACCAATACGACGTATCGCAATCGTCGGCACCGGCGTCGTCGGCGCGAGTTGGGCCGCACAATTTCTGGCACGGGGCTTCGATGTGGTCGCCACGGATCCAGGCCCGGACGCCGAGGCGAAGATGCGGAAATACGTCGATACGGCGTGGCCGGCACTCAACGCCATGGGACTCGCGGCGAAGGCTTCCCGCGAGCGGCTAAGCTTCACTCTCGACATGAAAGAAGCGGTGTCGGAAGCCGATCTCGTTCAGGAAAATGGCCCCGAGCGGCCGGATTTCAAGATTAGGTTATTCGCCGAAATGGACGCCGCCACTCCGATCGACTCGATCATCGTGTCGAGTTCTTCGGGCATCACAATGAGCGTGACGCAGTCCGCGTGTAAGAACCCCGAACGCTGCGTCATCGGGCATCCTTTCAACCCGCCGCACATGATTCCGCTGGTGGAAGTGGTTGGAGGCGCCAAGACATCGGCTGACACCGTCCGTCGCGCCATGGCGTTTTACGCCTCGATCGGCAAGAAGCCCATCCACCTGCGCAAAGAAGTGGTAGGCCACGTGGCGAATCGACTCCAGGCGGCGCTCCAGCGTGAGATCGTTTACCTCATTCACCAAGGTGTGGTGGACGTCGCGGATGCGGATACCGCGGTGTGCTGGGGACCGGGATTGCGCTGGGGAGTGATGGGCCCGAACATGCTGTTTCATCTCGCCGGCGGACCGGGCGGAATTCAGCACGGGTTGGATCACCTGGGCGGTCCGATGGCCAGCTGGTGGAAAGACCTCAGCACCCTTACCGACTGGCCTCCTGAAAGCAAGCAGGCCATCATCGACGGCGTCTCGAAGGAAGTCGCCGGGCGCTCGGTGGACGAGTTGGCCGAAATGCGGGATGAAGTGCTGCTGGGACTTCTCAAGCTCCGCGCGAAGTACGCCGAGACGTCCGTTCTGGCGAAATAAGGACGAACGAGTATGCGTGAGACCGTCCCACGTGTCGTCATTGTTGGAGGGGGTTTTGGCGGCTTGGCCGCCGCCAGGGCCCTCAAGAATACTCCGGCAAACCTCATCTTAGTTGACCGGACGAATCATCACCTGTTTCAGCCCCTGCTTTATCAAGTCGCGACGTCGGTCTTGTCGCCTGGGCAGATAGGCTCGCCGATCCGAGGCATTGTCGGGAAACAGCGGAACACGACGGTAATCCTTGGTGAAGTCACGGGGGTTGACAAGGACAGGCAGTGTGTGTCGGTGAACTCAGCCGACCGGACAGATGTGCCGATTCCGTACGACTTCCTGATTCTGGCAACCGGAGTAACTCACAGTTACTTCGGACGCGATGAATTCGAGAAGTTTGCACCGGGACTGAAGAGCCTGGCTGACGCTGTTGCGATCCGAAACAAGATACTGCAGGCGTTTGAGCAGGCCGAGGCCGAGGAGGATCCCACCCGGCATCGCGACTTACTGACGTTTGTACTGGTTGGGGCAGGCCCAACTGGGGTGGAAATGGCCGGCGCAATCGCGGTGCTGATCCGGAACACACTCAAGGCCGAGTTCCGCCGCATCACTCCTGGATCAGCACGGATCGTCCTGCTGGACATGGCGCCACGGGTCCTCGGACCTTTCTCCGAGGAACTCTCCCTCGCGGCGAAGGAGCGCCTCGAGAGCTTGGGCGTCGAGGTCCGGTTGGGGCACGGTGTCGATCAAATCGATGCGGACGGCGTCGTCGTTGCGGGTGAGCGCATTTTGAGCAAGACCGTGATCTGGACCGCCGGCGTGGCTCCTTCGCCCGCCGGCAAATGGCTGAACGTCGGAACCGATCGCCCCGGGCGGGTGCGCATCCAGCCGGATCTGTCCGTGCCAGGACATCCGGAAATATTTGTGGTCGGCGATACCGCGTCGCTCGATCAGGATGGCAAACCCTTGCCGGGTGTAGCACAGGTGGCGATGCAACAAGGGCGCTACGCCGGAAAGCTGATTGGCCGGCGTGTGACTGGAAAATCGGCGCCTGGTCCATTTCGCTACTTTGACAAAGGCAATATGGCTGTGGTCGGCAAGGGCTTCGCAGTTCTGCAAATCGGCAAGGTCCACCTAAGCGGCTTCATCGCATGGCTCGCATGGGCCGCCGTGCATCTCCAGTTCCTCGCGCAGGCGAGTCTTCGTGTAAGTGTTTTTGTGCAATGGGTATGGACCTATCTAACGGGGCAGAGGGGTTCCAGGCTCATTGTGAATCATTATGGCGCGGAACAATCTAAGCCGGTAATTGAAGCAGCCCCTGTTGGCATGACACCTTCCAGTAAGTGAAAGCTAAAGGAGAAAAGAATGACCACCAACACAACACCGGCTGCCGCCACGCTGCCTAAGCCGAACAGCGATTTCTATCAAGTCACCGAGTGTCTCAATGAAACGGAGCGGGCCATCCTGAAAAAGGTCCGTGAATTCATGGAGACCAAGGTGGCGCCAGTGATCACTAAGTACTGGGCGGAGGATTCGTTTCCGTTCGAGGTGCTTCCCGCCCTGCGCGAGCTGAACATCGCCGGCTTGGGGTACAACGGCTATGGCTGCCTTGGAGGAAGTACGCTCCTGATGGGCTTCGTGATGATGGAAATCGCGCGAGTTGACCCCTCTTTCGCCACTTTCTTCGGCGTTCACAACGGCCTGACGATGGGGTCCATCTACCTGGGCGGATCGGAGGAGCAGCGTCAAAAATGGCTGCCGCCGATGGCCCGGCTAGAAAAAATAGGAGCCTTTGGCCTTACCGAACCTCTGGTAGGTTCGGGAA
>JAOAPT010000976.1 GCA_025463045.1 Candidatus Solibacter sp. | reverse complement strand
GAAAAAAGCCCGATTTTCCGCAGGTTTTTTGCATGAGAGGGCGCGGAAGCCCCATTTTACGGGCTTTCCACGAATCCAGAGCCCCGGATCCACGCCAGTTCGCGTCCCGACACCTGCTCGGCGAGCTTGTTTTTCAATACTCGCAAGCACAGTCGCGGACCTTCGACGGGGATCAGCGCGATGCGTACGGCGGCGAAAAGCTTGAGCGGCACTCCGCCCGCGCTGGTTTCGCCTGAGCCGCCAGCCGGCCGGTTTCGCACCTGGTTGAGGAAGACGACACAGGCGCCGGAGTTGGCGAGAGTGCGTCGCAAATTACGCAGGCCCGACGAGAGCACGCGGCTGTGCAGTCCCTTCGAGTAGTACGAGATTCCCGCGGCAAGTTCGAGTTGCGGCACGAGCGCCGCGGCGGAGTCCACAATCACCAGGTCGACCGCGCCGGAGCCGGCCAGCGTACGCACGATTTCGAAGGCATCTTCGGCGCAATCGGGTTGAGCGAACGGAATGCGATCGACCTCCGCGCCGAGGCTTTCGGCATACGCGGAGTCGAAGGTGCGGTCGGCATCGATCCACGCGCAGGTAAGTCCGTTGTGCTGCAAGTGGGCCGTGACCTGAATGGCGAGCGTAGTCTTGCCGCAGCCCGAGGGACCGTAGAGTTCCACCATCGCAGAGCGCGGAAGGCCCGCGCCGAGCGCTTCGTCGAGCGCGTGAAATCCGGTCGCGATGGAATGGTCGCGCGGCGGCGTTGGCGGCACCATGCGGGCCAACTTCATCCAGATGGCGTGTTGCCGCTCTTCTTCAGTCATGAGAGAACGCACCCCATCCGAGCCGCCACCGTTACTCGCCCTTGGCGAGCGAGGGAGCGGTGGTCGCGTGACCACCGCTCCGTAACCGTCGCGGCTCGGATTGACGTGTGTTCTTCGACGGAGGGCGCGGCCGAGCAAGCTCGGCTCGGACAGGCCAGGAGGGCCTATCCCGCACTGCGAAATCCTAGCCCTTCTTGGGTGCTGCGGGCGCTGCGGGTTTGGCCTTGTCGATCTCGTTGAAGTAGACCTTGCGGCCTTCGTCCATCGCCTGGTTGGAAAGAATAACGGCGACCGAATCGGCCAGGCCGACTTCGACGTCCGCCCTCGGACGCTTGCCGTCGCGGCAGTTCTGGAAGAAGCTCTCGAGCTCGGTATCGACGGGGTTGCGCTGCTCTTCCTGAATGATCACGCCCTTGCTGGTCAGCCAGCGCTTGGCGAACTTGACTTCCTTATCGATGAAGCCCTCGTTGCCCTTGAAGTCCAGATCGGCGGTCATGATCGGGATCGGGGTGGCCGCGCCGCCTGAAGCGACCATGGTCGCGCCGGCGACGAACGCCTTCTTCTTTTCGCCGGCCTTGCTTTCGGCAACGGCCTTGGGAGGCTCGCGGTACCACCAGGCGATCGGCGGCTGGCCATCGGCACCCACGGTGATTTCGACCGTGCCATCGGTGCCCATGATGATCTCGCCCATCTCGGCGCGGCCCGCGTTGAAGTACGGCAGGAAACTGTTCGTGCTGACCGAAGAATAGGTCAGCTTTTGACCCTTGGGATACTTGTAGATCAACTGAATGTTGTCGTACACATCGCGCCCGTCTTTCAAGGTGTCGAGGCTGCCGAGACCCATGACGAATTCGGGAGAGGAGCCGAACATCCAATCCGCCACATCGACCTGGTGAGAGGTCAGTTCGGCGGTCAGGCCGCCCGACATGGAACGGTAAACGCGCCAGTTGGCGATGTTGCTTTCGCCGCCGGGCTTCATGGTCCACAACGAGCTCGGCTTGTTGACCATGTTGCGGTGCCACTGCGCGTGAATGTGGTGCACGTCGCCGAGGATGCCCTTATCGACCATGCTCTTGACGGTCTGATAGAAGTAGCTGTAGCGGCGCTGCAATCCGGTCTGCAGAATCTGCTTCCCATGCTCGTTGGCGAGCGCGCGCAGGGCGTGAACTTCGTCGGGCTTGAAGACCAGGCACTTCTCGCAGAAGACGTGTTTGCCGGCCTGGAGCGCGTCCTTGGTAACCGGGAAGTGGACGAACAGCGGGGTGGTCACGAAGACGGCTTCGACGTCCTTCTGGGCGAGCAGTTCGCGGTAGTCCTTGAAGGTCTTGGGATTGTTCCCGATGGTGTCGACGCCGTGCTTGAGATTCTCCGCGTTGATATCGCAAAGCGCCACGCAGCGGCCGTTATCGATGCCCTTGAGGTGCTTCAAGAGATAGCTTCCCCGGCTTCCGGTGCCGATCATGCCGAACTGCACCTGGTCATTCGCTGCTCTGACTTTCTGGATCGCGGGGGCGCGCTGCACAGTGGCAGCCGCTACGGCGGTCACCGCGCCGGCAGCCTTGAGTAGATCGCGGCGGGAAACGTCTTTATCCTGGGCCATACGTAGGCACCTCTTCCTGTATTTTCCCCGATTGTAGCATGCGGTATTTGTACGTTATTTGGATGCCGATCCGGAACTTTGCGCCGGCCTCGGATTCTAAGGGAATATGCTTTGGAACGACCTCCGCTACGCTTTCCGGCTGATGCGGCGCAGTCCGGCGTTTACCGCCGTGGCGGTGCTCTCGCTGGCGCTCGGGATCGGCGCCAACACCGCGATCTTCAGCCTGATGAATACGGTGATGTTGCGTACTCTGCCGGTCGAGCATCCGGAGCGGCTGGTGGAGTTTCTGCAAAAGTATCCGGGCGAACCGCGGGGAAGCGGCTACTGGAATTGGGCGAGCTACGAACATTTTCGCGATCACAGCACGACGTTCTCGGCATTGACCGGCATGTCGTTCGACAACCTGGCGGGACTGCGAACGGAAGGGTCGGAGTCGCAGACGGTGATCCGCGAGAACGTAGTGGGGAATTATTTTCAGGTGCTCGGCGTGAAGCCGGCGATCGGCCGCCTGATCGCCCCCGCCGACATCGGCGCGAGCGGGTCGGGCGAGGTGGCGGTGTTGAGCTGGGCACTGTGGAACGGCAGGTTCCGTGGCGATCCGGCGATCCTCGGGAAGCGAATCTTCGTGAATGACAGACCGCTGACCGTGATCGGGGTCGCGCCGCGCGGCTACAATGGGCCCCGCGTCGGAGTGCACACCGATGTATGGGCCGCACAGGAGAAGGAGGGCGTAACCATTCTTGGACGCTTGAAGCCGGGAGTGACGCTCGAGCAGTCGCGCGCCGAAAGCGCCGTGCTGTACCGGTTCACGGTGGAGCAGCGGGCCGCGAACACGAAAGATCCGCTGGTGCGACAGTTGACGATGGAGTTGGAACCCGCCGGAGGAGGGTTGTCGAAAGTACGCGATCAATACGGAAAGGCGTTGACGCTGCTGATGGCCGTGGTGGGACTCCTCCTGCTGCTTGCGTGCATCAACGTGGCGAGCATGCTGCTGGCGCGCTCGGCGGGGCGGCAGCGCGAGTTGGCGGTCCGCGTGGGACTCGGCGCGAGCCGGGGGCGACTGGTGCGGCAGATGCTGAGCGAATCGATGCTCCTTTCGGGAATGGGTACGCTCGTCGGAATCCTGCTGGCGTACTTCGGAACGGGCATGCTGGTGCGGATCATGGCCAGTGGACGCGCGCACGAGCGCATCGAAATTCAGGTGGAGCCCGATCTGCATCTGCTGCTGTTCACCGCGGGGATCGCGTTGGTCACCGGCCTGCTGTTCGGGCTGGCGCCTGCGTGGTACGCGTTCCGAGCCGCTCCGGCGTCCTCGCTGCGGCAGAGTGGTCATGCGGGCGATACGTGGTTTTGGCGGCTATTCGGCAAGGGTCTGGTCGTGGCGCAGGTGGCGCTGTCGATTCTGCTGGTGACCGGCGCCGTCATCTTCCTGAGTCACCTGTCCCGCTTGCGCAATCTCGACCTGGGCTTTCGCAGCGATCATGTTTTGTTGGTGACCATCGACCCGGCGCGTAGCGGATACAGGCGCGAGCAACTGTCGCAGCCATATCAGCAACTACTCGCGAGAATGGAGGCAATTCCGGGAGTCCGTTCGGCGTCGATCAGCGGCTGCACACCGATTCAAGGCTGCGGAGCGAGCCGCTTCGTGATCGCCGAGGGGTTCACGGAGAGGCCGGAAGACCGGCGCTACACTTCGTTGAGCTGGGTGGCACCCAAGTACTTCGAGACGCTTGGCACGCCGCTGCTTGCGGGCCGCGATTTCAGCTTCACGGACGCGGGACGTTCGCGCGTGGCGATCATCAGTCAGTCGATGGCGCGCTACTACTTCCCGAGCGTCGATCCGATCGGAAAGCATGTGGCGATCGACCGCGATCCGCGGAGCGGCGGCTGGTACGGCAGCGACCAGCCCTACGAGGTCGTAGGCGTAGTCGGCGACGCGAAGAACACCGAGCTTCGTGAGGCCCCGAGGCGCTCCATGTTCCTGAATATGTTTCAGGAGGGCCGCCTGTTTTATCAATTCTCATTGCGGACCAGCGTCGACCCGAACTCGGTGACGGCCGAAGTGCGGCGAGCCGTACGCGAGGTGCTGAAGACCGTGCCCGTGACGCGGGTCACGACGCTCTCCGACCAGGTGGACGCGGCGATCGTGCCCGAGCGGCTGATCGCGACGCTGTCCGAATACTTCGGCGGATTGGGAGCGGCGCTCGCCGGCATTGGGCTCTACGGATTGCTCGCCTATACGGTGGCGCGGCGGACCAACGAGATCGGAGTGCGTATGGCGTTGGGCGCGACGGCGCGCGACGTGAGCCGGCTGGTGTTAGGCGACGCGCTCGGCATGGTCTTCGCGGGACTCGTGGCCGGCGCGTCGCTGGTACTGTGGAGCAGGCCGCTGGCGACGAGCCTGATCCAGGATCTGAAACCAGAAACCGCATGGCCCCTGGCACTGGGCGGCGCCGCGATCGTCGTGGTAGCGCTGGTGGCGTCGTATGTTCCGGTGCGGCGGGCGGCAGGTGTTGACCCTATGGTCGCGCTCCGTCATGACTAAGTCGTGATTGGTAACTTTCGTGCAACTCCGCGCGGAGCGGTAGCGTAAGTCCCAATAAATGCCAGGTCGCATCACCAACGCGCTGTGTCTACAGATACTCATTGTCGCGGCATCTGCACAGGTACCGCCGCAGATGAAGGACATCCAGATCCCGAAGATCAGCTCGCGGCCGAGGCTCGAACAGTTCGTGGGCGGCGCATCGCGCGCCGATATGAAGCGCGTCGACGATTTTCGCCAGCGGTCGCCGGGCGATGGCGTTCCCGCCAGCCGGAAGACCGAGGCGTGGATCGGGTACGACGATCAGAATTTTTACGCGGTCTT
This sequence comes from Candidatus Solibacter sp., assembly GCA_025463045.1. GTDB lineage: Bacteria > Acidobacteriota > Terriglobia > Bryobacterales > Bryobacteraceae > Solibacter. The sequence continues at coordinate 2,909 of JAOAPT010000976.1, read as the reverse complement.
CGTCTGTCAGTCGCCCGCGGGAGAGACGCGGGCGCGAATGGCGAAGCGCGAGGACATCTTCAGTGACGACGTGGTCGGCGTCATTCTCGATACGTATCACGATCGCCAGCGCGGGTACGAGTTCTTCGTCAATCCGTACGGAGTTCAAGCGGACGCGATCGAGAGTGAGGCGCAGAACGATGATTTCAGCTTCGACACGCTCTGGTATTCCGAAGGCCGGCTGACGCCCGAGGGGTTCGCGGCGATGCTGAGCATCCCGTTCCGCAGTCTGCGGTTCGCGCGCGGCGGGCCGCAGACGTGGGGGATTGCGTTGATGCGGATCATCCCCACGACGAGTGAGAATCTCTTCTGGCCTTTCGTGACGCTGAAGGTGGAAGGCTTCAATCAGCAAATGGGAACGATGCGCGGACTCGAAAATATATCGCCGGGGCGGAACCTGCAACTGATTCCGTATGCCGCGTTCGCCGGGTCGCATTTTCTGGACAACCCGGCATCGGGAATTCCGGCATTCCGCGGGAAGACGGACGTTCGCGCGGGGTTGGATGCGAAGGCCGTGCTGCACGATTCCCTGACACTCGATGTGGCGCTGAATCCCGATTTCAGCCAAGTGGAATCGGACGATCCGCAGGTGACGGTCAATCAGCGCTTCGAGGTGCAGTTTCCGGAGAAGCGCCCCTTCTTTCTCGACAACGCGGCGTACTTCGGCACGCCGGAGAATTTGTTCTTCTCGCGGCGCATCATCGACCCGGAATTTGGCGCGCGGCTCACCGGAAAACTGGGACGCTGGAACCTGGGACTGCTCGGGATCGACGATCGCGCAGCGGGCAGGGCGCTCGATCCGGCGGACCGGTACTACGGCGAGCGTGCGGCGATTGGCGTCGTCCGCGCGCAACGCGAGTTCGGCAAGCAATCCAACGTGGGAGTTTTGCTCACGGACCGGGAATTCGCGGGCGGCTACAATCGCGTGGAAGCGCTCGATACGCGGCTCAAGCTGGACGATCACTGGACGTTCAGCGGGCAGGCGATGGCGAGCCAGACGGTGGAAGAGGATGGGACGCGGTTCGGCGGCGACGCTTTCAACTTCGACCTGCACCGGCAGAGCCGCAACTATACGTACGACGTGCAATACATCGACCGCGGAGAAGGCTTTCATACCGATTTGGGATTTGTCACCCGCGTCGACATGCGCCAGGTGCAGCAATTCGCGGCCCGCCGTTATCATCCGAAGAGCAAGGTCGTCCTCTCCGTCGCGACCAATCTATATACGATGGCGATCTTCGATCACAAAGGCGTGCAGCAGGACTGGCGAATCAATCCGGGATTCAATATTGAGTTGCCGCGCAGCACCTTCTTCAGCGTGAGCCGCGGCGAGGCGTTCGAACGGTTTCAGAATATTAATTTCCGGCATGCCGGCACGGGCTTCGGAGGCCACAGCGAGTACTTCAAGCGAGCCACGTTCGACGCGAACTACAACTTCAGTACCACGATCAATTACAATCCCTCGGCCAACCTGTTGCCCTTTCTGGCCAGTGAGCGCGACGTGCAGGCCGATTTCACCTTCCGTCCCACGGCGCGGCTGAAGCTCGAAGAGCTTTACTTTTACACGGCGCTGCGCACGCGCGACGCGGCTGTGTTCGTGAATCATCTGGCGAGATCGCGACTCAACTATCAGTTCACGCGAGAGCTCTCGCTCCGCATGATCGTCGATTACAACGGGGTCCTGGCGAACCCGCAACTCGTCAATCTCACACGGCAAAAGCGGATCACGGGAGATGTACTGCTGACGTATCTGATTCATCCCGGCACGGCGCTCTATCTGGGATACACGGACCGGCTGGAGAATCTCCGACTGTTGCCGGGCGCGCCTCCGACGGTGAGCACGATCGGCTTTCCATCGACAACCACGGCGCGGCAGTTCTTCGCGAAGGTGAGCTACTTATTTCGCTTCTGATTTGGTATGGGGATTCGCAATGGGCGAGTAACTGCCTGCATTCTCAGCACCGTGTAATTATGACCATGTCAGGCGTCCGCTGGAGAGAATTCCCATCGATGAATCGTACGCATGAAGAGCGTCTGGTCGCCGCCGATCTGGCCGGCCTCGCGCGAGATTACCGCGCCGCCGCCGTGCAGAGTCCCGATGGCGACGCACCGCTCTTCCCCGAGGATTTGGGCGACGATTTTCGGGCCAAATGGGACCGGATTCAGGCAGGGTTCGTGGACGAACCGCAGCGCGCGGTCCAGCAGGCCGACGAGCTTGTAGAGCAGGCCATCAGGCGGTTGGCGGAGAGTTTCGCACAGGAGCGCAATCGTCTCGAAGGCCAGTGGGCCTGCGGCGATAGAACCGACACGGAAGACCTGCGCATCGTCCTGCAGACGTACCGCTCGTTCTTCCAGCGGTTGCTCGCGATATAGAAGGCCAATCAGAGCCGCGACCTTGACTTGCGCTTTGGCGAGCGCAGGACCGATGGCCCTTTTCGGCGACCAAAGCTCCGTTGAAAATGACGCTCAAAAAAACGATCGTGCATTTTCATCCCTTATTGTGGCCCCGGACGGGGCCATGGAGAACTCCGTTGAAGAACACACACCAATCGGAGCCGCGACGGTTACGGAGCGGTGGTCACGCGACCACCGCTCCCTGACGGTCGCGGCTCTGATTGGGTGTCAATGATGTGCCCGTCAGGGTTCTTCATGAGCTCTCGCGGGGGCGCGCCGAGCTGCCCGTGATAGTGTGTCCCTATGTTCAAACCATCGCTCCTTCTCTTTTGTTCTCTCACTGGCCTGCTTGCGCAGGACATCCGGCACATCAATCCTCCGGGCTTGAGCAAGTCTCCGGCGTATTCGCAGGCGGTGACAGCCAAGCCTGGAAGAATCGTCTGGATCTCGGGCCAGGTCGGCGAGAACGCGAAGGG
>JAOAPT010000962.1 GCA_025463045.1 Candidatus Solibacter sp. | reverse complement strand
GTGCTGGCGATGTGCGCGGGGACGGTGTGCACGCGGCGGGGATTGCGGCTGGCGGTGCCTGTGGCGTGGGGGTTTGTGCTGCTGGGACAGGCGGCGGTGCACACCATCGTGCCGTGGTGGTTTTGCGGGGCGAGCCTGGCGACGGTCGGGGTCGCGTTAACGGCCGGCGCGTGGGTCCGCCATTTCTTCGACAAACCAAATGGAGGAGGGACATTCGCATGAAGTGGGTCAAATTGGCGGCGTTGGTCTTGGCGGTGCTGATCCTGGTGCCCGTAGTGTGCCTGGCGATCGCGAATGCGGGGGCGGATTCGAACCGGATCACGACATCGGTGGTGATCCATCAGAAGCCGGAGGCGATCTGGCCGTATCTGTATCAGCCGGACAAGGTGAAGCAGTGGGTGACGTGGCTGGTGGAGGTTCGCGGAGAGGGTGAGCCGGCGGTGGGACAGAACGTGGTGTGGGTAATGGAAGACAGGAATAATGGCGGCGCGAAGATGGAGATCGCGGCGACGGTGGAAGCGGTGGAAGCGCAGCGCCGGCTCGCGCTACGGCTTAAGGCGGCGGAAGGGTTTACGGGGACGAATGTCTATACGCTGGTGCCGCTGGCGGACGGGAGCACGCGGCTGGAGAGCGACGGGCGGTACATGTTCGACAACAGCTTCGCGCGGTTCATGACGCCCTTGATCTGCTGGCAGGCGAAGAAGAAGATGGTCGGCGACTTGGAGACTCTGAAGACGCGCGTGGAAGGCGGAGTATGAAAATCGGAGTGATGGCACTACTGGCAGCGGGCCTGCCGCTGTGGGCGGCGGACGCGCAGATGACGGCGGCGGAGCGCGCGAAGGCGGTGAAGTACCTGGCGGATTCGCACGCGGAGTTTCTGGCGGCGATCGACGGGGTGAGCGATGCGCAATGGAAGTGGAAACCCGCGCCGGAGCGATGGAGCGTGGGCGAGTGCGCGGAGCACATCGTGAAGGCGGAAGCGGGGATGTGGGAGAAGATCCAGGGCGCACTGGCGTCGCCGGTGAACGCGAATTGGGAGACGGCGACCAAGGGGAAGACGGAGATCATCGAGATGGTGATGGCGCCGAGGTTGGGGAAGGCGACGGCGCCGGAGCCGCTGGTGCCGACGGGCGAGATGACGAAGGCGGACGTCAAGGCGCGGTTTGAGAAGCAGCGGGCGGTGCTGGAGAAGTTCGCGAAGGAGACGGACGCCGGGCTGAAGGAACACACGGCGGAGCATCCGTTCCCGATGTTCAATCCGCTGAATGCGTACCAGTGGATGATCTACGCGCCGCTGCACACGATGCGGCACGATAAGCAGATCGCGGAAGTAAAGGCGACTGCGGGGTATCCGGACAAGTAAGTCCGGAGAAGTAAGCCCGGAGAAGTAAGCGCGCGATTTGCCCTAAGGTATTGCGGGGGTTCGGCCGATAGTTCTGGCAATGACGGATCTCGCCGTTCTTCCGGAACTTCCTAAACTCGACGCGCGGATTCCGCGGTGGGAGCTGCATTCACTGCGCGAACGCGGGTGCCCGATCTGCCGGCGGGCGGCGGCTCCGGTGTTACGGCGGCCCGACGGGCTGCCGATCAGTCATTGCGCGGATTGCGCACTTTGGTACGTCAGCGGAATGCCGGCCGAGGCAGAGATCCACGCGATGTATCAGGGGTACTGGTTCGACCACCGACCGAAGGCGCTGGATGCGGCAGGCGCGCGGGCGATTGTTGCGGCGGCGCGGCAAAGCGTCGATCTGAAGATCCAACGTTTGATGGCGCTGATGGGCGGACTGGCGGGCAGTCTGGTGCTGGAAGTGGGCGCGGGACGGGGCGAATTCCTGGCGACCGTGCGGCACGCCGGCGCTCGGGTGGTCGGCAACGAAATTTCGGGCGAGGCGTGCGAATTCCTGGAAGGCGCGCTGCAGATTCCGGTGGTGCGCGGGGAACTGGCGGACGTGGAGTGGCGATTTGGCGCGCCCGACGTGATCGTGATGAACGATCTGGTGGAGCACCCGATCGATCCATTCCGGCTGCTCTCGCGGGCGGTCCGTCTGCTCAGGCCGGGCGGACGGCTGGTGATCTGGACGCCGAACGGCGGTGCGGCGGGGCAGGATGCGGCGAGCGCGGCGGAGTGGGTGGGTTTCCGGGTCGATCTGGAACATCTGCAATACTATTCGGCGCGGACGATTCAGGTACTGGCGGGCCTCTGGGGACTGCACATCGACCATCTGGAGACGACGGGATATCCGGGACTGGACGGGATCGACCGGCTGCCCGGCAAAGTTGAAGAGCACGCGGGCGGCGGGCTGAGGCGGGCGGTGGGAGCCGTGGTCCGGCGGGTAGCACCGTGGATTCCGGAGGCGAGGCGGATTGCGCGGGAGATGCGGCGGCCGCGGTGCGCGGGCAGCTATCACCTGTTCGCGATTCTGAGGAAGCCTTGATGTGGATGTCGAGGATCCGGGAGATTTGGGCGGCGGATTCGCTGCGCGGCCGGTTTGCGCGCGGCGCGGTATGGTCGCTGATCGGGGCGCTGGTGTCGCAGGGCGCGAGTCTGGCGGCTTCGGTGTTGACGGCGAGGCTCCTGGGGCGGGAGCAGTTCGGCGAATATGGCATGCTGCAGAGCACGGTAGGGATGTTTGGCGTGTTCGCGGGCATGGGGCTGGGCTTGACGGCGACGAAGTATGTCGCGGAATTGCGGGGCACCGATCCGGATCGCGCGGGCCGGATTGTCGCGTTGAGTACCGCGGTGGCGATGATCACGGCGGCGGTCGCGGCGGTGGTCCTGGTGGCGGCGGCTCCGTGGCTCGCATCAGTGACCTTGAGCGCTCCGCAGTTGACGACGGAGTTGCGGATCGCGGGCGGCGTGCTGTTTCTGAACGCGTTGAACGGCGCACAGACGGGCGCGCTGGCGGGATTCGAGTCGTTCCGCGCGATCGCGCGAGTGAATCTGATACGCGGGCTGCTGACTTTCCCGCTGGCGGCGGGCGGTGTCTGGTTGTGGGGATTGCGGGGCGCGGTGCTTGCGCTGGTGGCGACGGCGGGAGCGGGGTGGCTGCTCAATCACGCGGCGATCCGGCAGGCGTGCCGCGCGCACGGCGTGAAGGTCCGATGGGCTGGCTGCTGGGAAGATCGCGGGATCCTGTGGAAGTTCTCGCTGCCGGCGTTTCTAGGCGGCGCGATGACGAGTCCGGCGATGTGGGTGGCGAGCTCGATTCTGGTGCACCAGCCGCACGGATACGCGGAGATGGGCGTGTTCAGCGCGGCGAATCAATGGCGGACGGCGGTGGTATTTCTGCCCTCGCTGCTTTCCCAACCGCTGCTCTCGATGCTGTCCAACGTGGGGGCCGGGAACTCCGCAAGGTTCAAAAAGCTGGTGCGGGTGAACCTGCTGCTGACGCTCGGGGTGAGCGTCGCGGTGGCCGCACCGATTGTAGTTTGCGCTCCGTGGATTATGCAGGCGTACGGGCGGGGATTCGGGGCGGGCCGGCCGGTGCTGGTGCTGCTGGTGTTGGCGACGGTAATCAGTGCGACGGCGTCGGTGATCGGGCAGGCGATCGCGAGTCTGGACAGGATGTGGTGGGGGTTCCACCTGAATGCAATATGGGCGCTGGTGCTGCTAGGTAGCGCCGTGCTGCTGGTGCCGCGATTTGGCGCGATGGGGCTCGCGGGGGCGTTTCTTGCTTCTTACACGGTGCATGCTGTCACGGTCAGCACGTACCTGCGCGTTCAATTCTCGCGGCACGTGGGCCGCGGCC